>CALNAL010000414.1 GCA_937874445.1 uncultured Acetobacteraceae bacterium
ATTCCTCGGGGCGGCCGACATAGGCGAACACGTCCTTGAGGTGGACCATGCCGACGATGTCGTCGAGCTGTTCGCGATAGACCGGCATGCGCGAGTGGCCCTCGCGGCGGAACTGGTCGATCGCCTGCTCCAGGGTCACGCCGATTTCCATGCCGATGATGTCGGCGCGGGGCACCATCACGTCGTCGGCGGTGGTGCCGCGCAGGCGCAACACGTTGGCAATGAGCGCGCGCTCCTGGCGGTCGAGCTCGGGTTTTTCGCCCGGGACCGGGGGTTCGTCAGCCGCCTCCTGGACCAGCTCGGCAATGGAGGCCCGCACCGAATGCTCGCTCTTGTGGCGGTGCATCAGGCTGCGGATCTGGGCGAGCAGCCCCGCCCTGCCAGAGCCGCTCATGATAGGCCGCTCATGGTGTGTCCCTCATGAGCAGGCCGCTCCGCTGGGGCCGCCCCCGGAAAAATCCCGGGGGCGCCGGGTATGTGGGGGCTCATCGGCGCCGCCAGGGGTTGGCAATGCCGAGGTGGTGGAGGATGCGTGCCTCTGCCATCTCCATGCGGCGGGCCTCGCCGGCCTGGGCGTGGTCGTAGCCGGCCAGATGCAGGCAGCCGTGTACCAGCAGGTGGGCGAGGTGGGCGCGCGGCGCACGACCGAGCGCGAGAGCTTCGCGGCGCACCGTGCCCAGGGCGATGACGATCTCGCCGGGCAGGCCGGGGGCGGCCGGCTCGAAGGTGAGCACGTTGGTGGGTTTGTTCTTGCCGCGGTGACGCAGGTTGAGCCGCTGCACCGTGCGGTCATCAGCCAGCACGATATTGACGGGAAGGGTGGCCGCGTTGCGCACGGTACGAGCGATCAGCGGACCGAGATCGCGCACGGCGCGTCTCCAGGCAATGTCATCCATCATGATACTGATTTCCGCGGGGGTGTCCGCGGGGGGGGAAAATCCCGGACTGTGAGGCTCCATCGGGTTACGGGTCTGCCACCTCCTTGAAGGGCTGTGCGTGGCCGGGCCGGGACCGGTCTGTCTCGCGGCGGGCGGCGTCACGCTGGTCATAGGCATCGACGATGCGCGCTACCAGAGGATGGCGCACCACGTCGCGGCGGTCGAGGCGGCAAACTGAAATGCCGTTCACGCCCTCCAGCGTCTCCACCGCTTCGGCAAGGCCGGAGCGCACGCCGGGGGGCAGGTCGATCTGGGAAAGGTCGCCGGTAACCACCATGCGGCTGCCTTCGCCCATGCGGGTGAGGAACATCTTCATCTGCACCGGGGTGGTGTTCTGCGCTTCGTCGAGAATGGCGTAGGCGTGGGCGAGAGTGCGTCCGCGCATGAAGGCGAGCGGTGCCACCTCGATCTCGCCGGAGCCGAGCCGGCGCACCACCTGCTCGCCGGGCATCATATCATGCAGGGCATCGTAGAGTGGGCGGAGATAGGGGTCCACCTTCTCCTTGAGGTCGCCGGGCAGGAAGCCAAGGCGCTCGCCCGCTTCCACCGCCGGGCGCGAGAGCACGATGCGGTCCACCCGGCCAGCCTGGAGCATGGCCACCGCCTGGGCCACCGCGAGATAGGTCTTGCCGGTACCGGCTGGGCCGATGCCGAACACCAGCTCGTGGCGGGCCAGCGCCTCCATGTAGGCGGCCTGGCCGGGGCTGCGCGGTTCGACGGCGCCGCGCCGGGTGCGGATGGCCGGCAGGTCGGAAAGCGGCAGGCGAGGGTCGTCGGCTTCGGTCATGCGAATGGCGGCGTCCACATCGGCCGGTCCGACCTCCTGGCCGCGCTGCAAGCGGCGGTAGAGCGAGGTCAGCGCAGTCTGGGCGGCATCCACCCGGGCGCTTTCCCCGGTGATCGCCACCCGGTTGCCACGGCAGGCCAGCCGCACGCCCAGTCCCAGCTCGAGCTGGACCATGTGACGGTCGTGCTCGCCCAGCAGCAGCGGCAGCAGGGAGTTGTCGCTGAAGGTCAGGGCGACCGCCTTGCCGGCGGGGCCGCGGGATGCGGCAGGACGTTCCGGGAGGGGAGAGATGCTGCTCTGGCTCACGCGCAGGCATGCTCCTGTTCTGAGGCTTGTTCCGGTGGACATTCTTCCGGCGGCTGTTCCGGAGAAAGGAGGTCCACGGAAAGAGAATTGGGGTGGGCGGCGGAAATCGCCACCTCCACCTCGCGTCCGACCAACGCGGCGGGGCCGGTGGTGTGGACGGGTTGCAGCCATGGGGCGCGCCCGGCGATCTGGCCGGGATGGCGGCCGGGGCCGGTGAACAGCACGCGCGCACGCCGGCCGACGCAGGCGCGGTTGAAGGCGTCCTGCTGGGCACGCAGCAGTTCCTGCAGCTCCTGCAGCCGCGCGTCCTTTTCCTCTTCGGAGATCTGGCTCTGCGCGGTGGCAGCGGGGGTGCCGGGGCGCGGAGAATACTTGAAGCTGTAGGCCTGGGCGAAGCCGACCTCGCGGATCAGTGCCAGGGTAGCTGCGAAGTCGGCGCGAGTCTCGCCGGGATGGCCGACGATGAAGTCCGAGGAGAGCGCGAGGTCGGGTTGGGCGCGCCGCAGGCGCTCGACCAGGCGCAGGTAGTCGGCTGCCGTGTGCTTGCGGTTCATGGCCGCCAGGATGCGGTCCGAACCCGACTGCACCGGCAGATGCAGGAAGGGCATCAGCTTTGCGACCTCGGCGTGGGCGACAATGAGGCTGTCGTCCATGTCGCGCGGATGGGAGGTCGTGTAGCGCAGGCGCCAGAGGTCTGGCAGGTCCGCGAGGCGGCGGATCAGCCGGCCCAGGCTGGAGGGGGAGCCTGTCTCGTCCAGGCCATGCCAGGCGTTGACGTTCTGGCCCAGCAACACGATCTCGCGTGCCCCGGCGGCTACCAGCGCGCGTGCCTCGGCCAGCACCGCCGCCTCGGGGCGGGAATGCTCGGCGCCGCGGGTGTACGGCACCACGCAATAGGAGCAGAACTTGTCGCAACCCTCCTGGATGGTCAGGAAGGCCGAAAGACCGGAGGCCACTGGCACCGGCAGGAAGTCGAATTTCTCCTCGGCGGGAAAGTCGGTATCGACCACCACGCCGGCGGCGCGGGAGGCGCGGGCCACCATTTCGGGCAGGCGGTGGTAGGTCTGAGGCCCCAGCACGATGTCCACGAAGGGGGCGCGGGCGAGCAGCGCCTCGCCCTCGGCCTGGGCGACGCAGCCGGCGACCGCGAGAATGGTGCGCCGGCCCGCCGCCGCGCGCTCTTCCTTGACCACGCGCAGCCGGCCCAGTTCGGAGAACACTTTCTCGGCAGCACGGTCGCGGATGTGGCAGGTGTTCAGGATGACCATGTCGGCCGCACCCACGTCATCCGTGGGCGCGTAGCCGATCGGCGCCAGCACGTCGGCCATGCGGGCGCTGTCGTAGGCGTTCATCTGGCAGCCCCAGGTAATGATATGCAGACGCTTCGTGTTGGGGCGGGAGGGCAGAGATTGGGTCAAGGCATCAGGGCTCCGTCCGGCCGGAAGCAGCCGGAAGGGCGGGAGGAATCATCGTCTCTGGCTGCCCGGTCAAGCCTGTAGGCTCATCGCGGAGCCACCTTGGATGCCACGGCGCGGGGTCAACTCCCTCAAACACACCCGGGATCATCGCAGAATCGGGGCGTGCTGTGTCAAGTGTTGCGTGTGTGACTGTCCGTCATATGGAGGCTGGCCGCCGTATGGAGACTGGCTGGGGAGGGCAGCCGGTTCTGGCGCAGGCAGGCCGCACCCTCGGCCACCGCTTGCCAGACCGCGGCCGTGAGTTCCTTGCGCGAGGCGAATACCGCCGGATCCAGCGGAGGATGCAGCATCACCGTGGCGCGCAGGCCGCAATGCTTGGCCAGGGCCCAGAAATGCGGACCGATTTCCATCGCGCCATACCAGGCGAAGAGGGGACGGTTGAAGCGCCCGGTAGGCAGGCCGGCGAGGCGGTCGTAGGCGATGGACACCGGCTGTACCAGAGGCAACTGGCCATTTGGCAGCCTCTGGCCGGCGATCGCGAGAAAGGCGGAACGGAAGGCAAGCACGCGCGAGCCGTCGGAGGTGGTGCCCTCGGGGAACAGCACCAGATTGTCGCCGTGGACGAGGCGGGAGGCCATCTGGTTGCATTCGCGGACCGTGCTGGCACGGCGACGGCGGACGAAGACGCTGCGTCCGAGACGGGCCACGGTGGCGATGACCGGCCACCGCCCCACTTCTTCCTTGGCGACGAAGCAGGTGCGCAGGCGCGAACCGATCACCAGAATGTCGAGCCAGGAGGAATGGTTGGCGACATAGACCACGGGGCGTCCCGCCACTTGCGCGGGTTCACCAAGCACGCGTACGGCGAGCCCGATAGAGACGCACAGGCTGCGCCAGAATATCACCGGGACCGCCCGCTTGGCCGAGCCGGGCAGCAGGATCGCCACCGTCTGGGCAGGCACCGCAATGGCCGTCAGCACAAGGACGCAGAGCAGGCGGCGCACTGCGCGCATCGCCCGCAGCATCTGGCGGCCCGGTGGCAGCATACCGATCCAGTCGCGCTCCGGCTCCAGCGAGGAGGCCCGACGCAGGCGAGGGAAGCGGCGTGTGCGAAATCCCGGCGAGTTGGGCACGGCGACGGCGGGTTTGGATGCAGCTGGCTGGAGAGGAGGCGATTGCATGTCTCCCGCCATAATCCTGCCTGCATCCCCGCACAATCCGTTTGGGCTCAATCTGCCAGGCGGGTGCGAAAAGCGATTGCCATTACGGTCCGCTATGCCACCCTTCCCCGCTGAATGGTCCGTGCAAGCGCCTTCTGGCGTCCCCTTCTGCCGCTGTGGGCGGCCCTTGCTCTGTTGCTGTCGGCCGGTGCGGCACGGGCCGCCGATCCGCTTCCCTATGCCGTAGAGATTGCCCCCAGCGGCGATGACGCGCTGGACGCGGCGGCGCATGATTCCGCCACCCTGATCGGTCTGCAGGACAGCGCGCCGGTGGGTCCCTTCGCGTTGATCGGGCGCGCCCGCACCGACCGTGACCGGCTGCGCACCGTGCTGGACAGCCTCGGCTACTACAAGGGCACGGTCACGCTGCGCATCGCCGGGCGCGACCTCGACGACCCCGGTCTCGCCGACGCGCTCGATGCCGCCCCCGCCGACCCGCCGACGCCGGTGGCAATTACGCTGGTGCACGGTCCGCAGTTCCGTCTGCGCCACATCGTGCTCCCCCCTGACACGCCGGCGGCAGGGCGCACCGCGCTCGGACTCGAGTCTGGCGCGCCGGCCCGCGCCGCTGACGTCCAGGCCGCCCGCGCCCGCCTGCAGGCCGCTTTGCTCGCCGATGGCCGCGCGCTCGCTCGCGTGGACGAGCCGCAGGCCACACTGGTGCCCGACGAGAACGCGCTCGACGTCGCCTTTCCGCTCACCGCCGGTCCGCAGGTGAACCTGGGCGCCATCCGCTTCGCGGGAATGAAGCAGATCCACGAGAGCTACCTGCGCCGCCGGTTGATGCTGCACCCGGGCGAGCGCTTCGATCCGGTGGCGTTGGAAAAGGCTCGCCAGGACCTCGCCGCGGTACCGGCGCTCGCCTCGGTGCGCGTCTTTCCTGCCGAGGAGCTGGGGCCCGATGGGCGGTTGCCGGTGCGGGTGGTGGTGCGCGAGCGCCGCCTCCACGCGGTTTCGTTTTCCGCCGCCTACTCCACCGACGAGGGGGGCACGGTGGGGGCCGGTTGGATGCACCGCGACCTCTTCGGCAATGCCGAGCGGCTTACGCTCGGGGTGGCCGCGACCGGCCTGGGCGGCACCGCCACCCGCGCGCCGGGCTACAATGCCACTGCCGGGCTCGTGCTGCCCGACTGGCGCCGCCGTGACCAGAGCCTCGGTTTTGACCTCCAGGCGGTAAAGCAGTCTCTGGATGCGTATGATCGTACTGCTGCCATTGCCGGTGTCACCCTCTCGCGCCGGGTGCTGCCTCCGCTCACTCTCTCCGTGGGGCCGCAGTTCGAGCAGGCCGAGTTTACCCAGGAAGGGGTGACGCGCTCCTATTCGTTGATGCAGGCGCGGCTGATGGCGCGCTGGGATTCGTCGGACGATCCTTTCAATCCCACGCGCGGCTTGCGCGCCGCCTTCACGCTTACCCCGAGCTATGCGATGGCCAACGGATCGGCGGAGAATTCCACCTTCTTCATCGTCCAGGGCACGGCCAGCACCTATCTCGACGTCAGTGCCTGGACGGGTGAGGCGGCCAAACGCAGTGTACTGGCCCTGCGTGGCCTGGTGGGCGCGGTGAACGGTGCCAACCTCTTCGATCTGCCGCCCGACCAGCGCTTCTATCTCGGCGGGGGGGGCACGGTGCGCGGTTTCCGCTTCCAGTCTCTGGGACAACTCTTCCTCTCCGGGCACCCTACCGGCGGCACCGCGGTGGACGTGGGGACCGTGGAGTTTCGCCAACGCATCGGCGAGAGCTGGGGGACGGCGGTGTTCGTTGATGCCGGGCAGATCGCCACCTCTGGATCGCCCTTCCATGGACCGGTCTCGGTCGGGGCCGGGGCGGGAGTGCGCTATTTCACTTCTATCGGGCCGATCCGGGCCGACATTGCCGTCCCGGTGACCTCCCAGCGAAAGAGCGACGCGGTGGAGTTCTACATCGGCATCGGGCAGGCCTTCTGATGCGGCGGGCAGGCACCTGGCTCGGGCTGGGCGTAGCTGGACTGCTCGGAGTGGCGGCGCTGGTGCTGGCCATGGCGGCGATAGGGCTGAACACCGATCCCGGACGGCGGTTTGCCGAGCGCGAAATCGAGCGGGCCAGCGGCGGGATGGTGCTGGTACATGGCCTGGGCGGACGCTTTCCTGACAAGTTGCGGTTGGGGCGACTGGAACTGCACGACCCCGCAGGGGTCTGGCTGGAGATCGACGATGCTGCGCTCGACTGGGCGCCGACCCGACTGCTCGCCGGTGAACTGCACGTGCGTACGCTTTCTACCAGACGCATTGCGGTAGCGCGGCGGCCGATGGGTTCGGGAGAGAGCGGGGAGAGTGGCGGTGGGTTGCCGCTGCGGCTGGTGCTGGATGCGCTGCGCATGGACCGTCTGGAACTCGCCGCCCCGGTACTTGGCCAGGCGGCAGTGCTGACGCTGGAAGGGGCGGGATGGATCGGCACAGATCTGCGGGGCGAAGGGCGCCTTGAGATGACGCGCCAGGATTCTCCTGCCACTGCGAGCCTTGCCCTGGCCTGGGATGGTGCCGCGCTGCACGCCACGCTGCACGGCGCGGGGCAGTTGGCCGACCTTGCCGGACTGCCGGGTCTGGAGCGCCTGCGCCTGGATGCGACGGCGGAGGGGCCGCCGGCGGCGCTGGCTACACGGCTCGACCTCGCTTCCGGAGAGCTGACGGCGCAGGCACATGGCACGCTCGACCTGCCGGACCGGCGCGCCGCACTGGCGCTTTCGGCCGCTGCGCCGGCGCTGCAACTACGCCCCGGCCTTGCTTGGCAGGCGCTGGCTCTGGAGGGAACACTGGATGGTCCCTTCGCCACCCCGCAGGCACGGTTTGATCTCCGCCTGGACGGGCTGGCAACGGGAGGCGACACGCTGGAGCGGCTGGAAGTCCACGCCGAGGCCCGCACCACCGCCGCTACCCTCACGGCCACGGCGCGAGGGCTCGTCCTGCCCGGCGCGCCACCCGAACTTGCTGCCAACCCGCTGAAACTCGCCGCCGAGGCCGATCTTGCCGCGCCCGATCGGCCCGTGCACTTCACTCTGTCCCACCCGCTCGCCACTCTGGATGGGACCGCGCGCACCGCCGGTCCCATCTCGGTACAGGCGCGTCTCGATCTGCCCGCGCTCGCGCCGCTCGCTGGCGTCGTCGGGTTGAAGCTGGCCGGCAAGGCAGGGTTCGATATTGCGGCCGCGGCGGCGCCCCAAAGCACGGCGAGGGGAGGCACGCTCTCGCTGGCGGGCATGCTTGCTCTTACCGACGGCCCCTCCCCGCTGGTGAAGCTGCTCGGCCCGCAGGCCAAGCTCGACCTCGCTGCCTCCCTGGACGGCCGCGCGCTGACCCTTTCGCGGCTGAGCCTCGACGGGCATTCACTCGCCCTGGCAGCGCACGGCGCCCGGGCCGACGACGGCGCCCTCGCTCTGGAGGGGGAGGCGCGGCTGGCCGATCTCGCCGACCTCGCCTCCTCGCTGCACGGCGATCTGGCCACCACATGGCGCCTGGCCGGGCCGGAGGACTCGCTCGCCCTCGACGCCACACTCTCGGGCCATGTCGCCGGCGCGACGCGAGAGTCGGAGAACATGCCGGTGCAGGCCATCCTCCACGCCGAGGGGCTGCCCGGTGCGCCGAGTGGACGCCTCGAAGCCGACGGCATGCTCGACGGCGCGCCGCTCGACCTCGCCGCCACCCTCGCGCGCGCGCCAGACGGCACGCTGCATGCCGAGATCGCCCGCGCCACCTGGCGCAGCCTCACCGCCGGGGGGCGCCTTGAGTTGGCTCCCGGCGCCGTGCTGCCGCAAGGCGAGATCACTGCCGCCATGGAGCGCCTCGCCGACCTCTCGCGTCTGCTCGGCCAGAAGCTGGAGGGGGCGGTAACTCTGAATTTGAAGAGCGGCACCGAGAAAGGCGGCGCCGCGGCCGAGGAACCGGTGCTGCGCCTGGAAGCGAAGGCGCACGGGATCGTCGCCCCCGGGGAGATCGGACTGCGCGAGGGCCGGCTCGCCGCCACGCTGCGCGACCCACAGGGCGCGCCCCGGGCCGAGGCGCGGCTCGATCTCGCGGGGCTGCGTGCCGGCGGCCTCAGCGGCACCGCCCGGCTCGACGCGGCCGGGCCGCCAGAGGCGCTGGAGCTGAAACTGGCCACGGCGTTGACGGGGGTAGGAAGCGCGCCGCTGGAGGCCCGTGTCGAGGCCCGATTCGACGTGCCGAAACAGACACTTGCCCTCTCCGCCGCCACGGCACGCTGGAAGGGCCAGACCCTGCGGCTGCTCGGGCCGGCGCGGCTGGAATTCACCGATGGGATGCGGGTGGACCGCCTGCGCCTCGGGCTGGGCGAGGCCACGCTGGCGGTGAGTGGACAATTCGCCCCCCGGCTCGATGCCACCGCCACGCTGCGCGGAGTGGAAGGATCGCTGGCGCGGGCCTTCTTCCCCGACCTCGCGCTGGAAGGGCGGCTGGAGGCCGACGCCAGGCTGAGCGGCACCCCCGGAGAACCCACCGGCACCGTGCGGCTTGCGGCCAGTGGAGTGCGGATCGCCGAGGGGCCGGCTGCCGGGCTGCCCCCCGCCCGCCTCGACGCGCGGGCCGAACTCGCCGGCCGCGTTACCCGGTTGCAGGCGCAGCTCGCGGCCGGGACCAGCCAGGTCGTGGTCTCCGGCAACGTGCCGCTGCCTGGCAGCGGGGGGATGAGCCTGACCGCCGAGGGCAACCTCGACCTCACCCTGCTCGATCCTCTCCTCGCCGCCGGAGGGCGGCGCGTGCGCGGGGTGGCGCGGCTCGCAGCACAGATTTCCGGCCCGCTCGCCGCGCCGCGCCTCGCCGGCACGCTCACTCTCTCCGGGGGGGAGGTGCAAGACTTTGCCCTCGGGCTGCGCCTCGACAACATCGCGGGCGAGCTCTCCGCCGACGGCACCACCTTGCGCCTGATGCGGCTCACCGCCCGTGCCGGCAAGGGCAGCCTCTCTGCCATCGGCACGCTCGGACTCACAGGCGCGATGCCGCTCGACCTCACCTTTGCCGCGAAAAATGCGAGTCCCCTGGCCTCCGATCAGCTCTCCGCCGTGATCGACGGCAACGTGGCGGTGCGCGGGGACCTGCGCGGGGAAATGCTGGTGAGCGGAACCCTGCGTGTGCCACGCGCCGACATCCGCGTGCCCGAGCGCCTGCCGGCTTCCGTCGCCACCCTCAAGGTGCGCCGTCCCGGGGCCCCCGAGCCGGCGACCCCGGCGGCCTTGGTCGCGCCGGCGCCCGACATCCGCCTCGACCTCACCCTCGTCTCGCCGGGGCAGATCTTTCTGCGCGGACGCGGGCTCGATGCCGAGCTGGCCGGACGGCTGCGCATCGCCGGCACCGTGGCCGAGCCCCGGCCCGCCGGAGGCTTCACGCTGCGGCGCGGGCAGTTCTCCATCGCCGGCACCTCGCTCGACTTCACCCGTGGACGCGTCGGCTTCGACGGCTCGGGGAAGATCGACCCCACCCTCGATTTCCTGGCCTCCTCCACCTCCGGTACCACCACCGCGAATCTCGCCATCACCGGCTATGCCTCGGCGCCGAAGATCACCCTCTCCTCCACTCCCGAGATGCCGCAGGACGAGGTGCTGGCCTGGCTACTGTTCCACCAGAGCTCGGCCTCTCTTTCGCCGCTCCAGCTTGCCCAGATCGCCGGGGCCGTGGCGCAGATCACCGGCGTGAGCGGTGGATTCGACCCGTTGGAGACGCTGCGCTCCGGGCTTGGGCTCGACCGGCTCAGCGTGGGCAACAATGCCTCCGGCTCCGGCAGCCGCGTGGAGGCCGGGCGCTACGTGGCGAAGGGGGTGTACGTGGGCGCGCGGCAGTCCACGAGCGGAGGAAGCAGCCCGCAGGCGGTGGTGCAGATCGACCTCGCGCGCGGGCTCAAGCTGGAGGCTACCGCCGGGCAGCCGAGCGAGGGCGCCACCGGCAGCCAGGGCAACGAAGGGGGGTCCTCCGTGGGGATCACCTACCAGTTCGAATACTGAGGCAGCAGGAAAGTACCGTAGATGCTCGAATGGAAGGCCGCGGCGGATGCGGCGGCGGAGATAAGCGGGGCCTGGGCGCGCGAGGGAGGTCCCGGCGGGGCCATCGCGCTGTTCGATGCGGCGGGCGTGCGCGCGGCGGTCAGCGGCGGTCTGGCCGCGATCGAGCAGGAGACGGCCTTCACGCCCGACACTCCTGGCCGCTGGGCCTCGATCAGCAAGCATGTCTGCGCCACTCTGCTGCTGCGCGAGGGAGTGCCGCTGGAGGCCGAACTCGGCACCTTCCTGCCCGAGCTGCCTTCTGCGCTCGCCCGGGTGCCGCTCGCGCGTGCCCTCGACATGACCGGCGCGCTGCCCGATCTGATGGAAGCGCTGTGGCAACAGGGCACCCCCTTTACCGCCAGCCTCGACGCCGAGCGGCTGTTCGCCGCCGTGCTGCGTCTGCCCGCGCTGTGCGGCGAGCCCGGCGAAGAGATGGCCTATTCCAACACCGGCTGGCGCCTTGCCCAGCGCCTCCTCGAGCGCCGCACCGGGCGGGCCTATGCGCAACTTGCCGCGGAACTGTTCGCCCCGCTCGGCGTCGCGGCACGCTTCGTCTCCGACGAGAGCGAAGTGGTGGAGGGACTGGCCAGCGGCTACTGGCGCGAGGGCACAGCTTGGCGGCGTGGCCGCTACGGATTGAATTTTTCAGCTTCAGGCGGCATGGCCGGCAGCGTCATGGCGCTGGCGCGTTGGCTGAGTGCATTGATGGCCGGGCGGGAAGAGCTGGTCGGGCGGCTGACCCGGCTCACCGCTCCCCGTGCCTTTGCCGACGGCAGCCCCAGTCGCTACCGGCTCGGCTTGGTCGCCACCACCCAGGGCGATCTCGAGGTAATCGGCCACGGCGGCTCGCTGCCAGGCTGGTGCAACCATTTCCTGCTGGTTCCGGCGCTGGGGGTCGGGGTGGCGGTGCTGAGCAACCGCGAGGAGGATGCGCTGGGGCCGGCGCTACGCGTGCTGGCTGCCCTGACTGGCCGGAACTCGCCTGCGCCGGCTACCCGTGCCCCCGAGGGCCTGTTCGCCGCCGAAGAAGGGCCGTTCTGGGCGGAGGGCGGTGGCGGGGCGATCAGCTTCATGGGGGCCACGGAAAGCCTGGTGGAGGACGGGACTGGAGGCTGGCGCAGCCTGCCGGCCTATCTCGACGTGCAGCTGCGCCAGGAGGCGGGGGGCGCGCTCGTTGGCCGTTTCGGCGGGGTGGCGCGCCGGCTCCTGCCGGTGCCGGCGACAACCCCGTTCGATGTTCGCCTCGCCGGCCGCTGGCGCGACGAACGCCTCGGTGTGGAGATCAACATCGACACGGACGGCACGGCGCATCTGCCCTGGCCCGTCGGTGGAATCGTCTCTCGACTGGTACCGCTGCCAGGAGGGCGGGCGATCGCCGACCTGCGGCATGGGCCATGGCGGCACCGTTCTTGCTTTTGGCTCGTGCAAGAAGGGATCCTGCGAATGGCGAGCCACCGCAGCCGCATCCTGGCGTTCCACCGCATGCCGTAAGGAGCCCTCATGGCCGTCTGCCGCCTTGTCACCGCCCTCCTTGGCACCTGGACTCTGCTCGCCACCGCCGCTGCCGCGGCACAGCCGGCCCCGCAGAAGGTGCTGCATGTCGCGCCTCACGCTGATCTCAAGACGCTCGATCCGGTGAGTGCCTCAATTGTCATCACCCGCATGCACGGACTGATGATCTACGAGACACTCTTCGCCTGGGACGAGCATCTCCAGCCGAAGCCGGAGATGCTCGAAAGCTTCTCGACCTCCCCAGACGGCCTCTCCTGGACCTTCACCCTGCGCCCCGGCCTGAGGTTCCACGACGGCCAGCCGGTGACGACGCGCGATGTCATTGCCTCGTTGCATCGCTGGATGGCGCGCGACACCATCGGCGGCAAGCTCGGCGAATACACTGCCGGCATGGAAGCCACCGACGCGCGCACCTTCGTGCTGAAGCTGAAGCGCCCGATGGCATTGGTGCCCTTCGCACTCGGCTCGGCAGTGGGGCAGATCCCGGCGATCATGCGCGAGGCCGATGCGCTGACTCCCCCGACGACGCAGGTGACTACTACCATCGGCTCCGGCCCCTTCCGCTTCAACCGCGACGAATGGCGCAGCGGCGCCAAGGTGATCTACGACCGCAACCCCGACTACGTGCCTCGCGCCGAGCCGCCCAGCGGGCTGGCCGGCGGACGCGTGGTGAAGGTGGACCGCGTGGAGTGGGACATCATGCCCGACCCCGCCACTGCCGCCGCCGCGCTGCAGACCGGCGAGATCGACATCTGGGAGCAGCCCAGCCAGGACCTGATCCCCACCCTGCGCGCCGGCAAGGGCATCAAGGTCGAGAGCTACGCCAATCTCGCCAACCAGGTGATGCTGCGGCCCAACAGCCTCTATCCGCCCTTCGACAACCCCAAGGCACGGCTTGCCCTGGCCTACGCCACTGACCAGGCGGAGTTCCTCGCTGCCGGATTCGGCGACGAGACCTGGTGGAAGCATTGTGATTCCTATTTCGTTTGCGGCAGCCCCAATGGAACCACCGCCGGCGCCGAGGGATACGCCAAGCCTGACCTCGCCCGCGCCCGCCGGCTGCTCGCCGAGAGCGGCTACAAGGGCGAGAAGGTCGTGCTGACCACCTCCAACGACCTCCCCGCGATCGGCCGCATGGCCGAGGTGGCTGCCGACGAACTGAAGAAGGTCGGGCTCAACGTCGATCTGCAGTACAGCGACTGGGGCACGGTGACGACCCGCCAGATGAATCGCAACCCGCCGGACCAGGGGGGATGGAACCTGTTTGTCACCTACGCCTCAGGAGCGACCATGCAGTCGCCGCTGACCAACATCGGCACCAACATGGCCTGCGAGAAGGCCTGGGCCGGCTGGCCCTGCGATGCCGAGGCTGAACGGCTGCGCGGCGCGGTGGTCGACGCGCCGAACGATGCCGCCCGCATGGCGGCGACCGAGGCATTGCACCGGCGGCTGGCCGAAATGCAGCCCTACCGGGTGCTCGGCCAGTTCGATCAGCCCTACGCGCGACGGGACAACGTCAAAGGCGTTCTGGCTGCGCCGGTAATGGTGTTCTGGAACGTCGAGAAAAACTGATCTGCGCGCTAGATCGGCAGTTCTGGTCACGGTTCTCCAGAAGGGGACCAGCCCTTCGGGCAGACGAAGGGCTGGTCGGGATCAGGCGTCTCACGCAGCACTGCGGGTGGCGATATTGGCCACGAAGTCCTTCACCACATCACCCATCGCGCGCGACTTCTCAGTAAGTTTGCGGCAGAACTCGAGAACTTCGCGGTTGCGCGCGTCCGCCGAGCGTGCCGCCTCGTCGATTTGGGTGACACTGCCCGAGAGCTGCTCGTTGGCCGCCGCAGTCTGCTCGACGTTGCGCGAGATCTCCTGGGTGGCGGTACCTTGCTCTTCCACCGCTGCCGCGATGCGCGCAGAGACCTGCTTGATCTCCTCGATGACTCCGGAAATGCTGCGGATGGCCTCCACCGTACGGTTGGTTTCGGACTGCATCGCATTGATCTGGTTGCCGATTTCGTCGGTGGCCTTGGCGGTCTGGTTGGCCAGTGCCTTGACCTCGCCTGCGACCACTGCGAAGCCCTTGCCGGCATCCCCGGCGCGGGCGGCCTCGATGGTGGCATTCAGCGCCAGCAGGTTGGTGCGCGAGGCGATGTCGGTGATCAAGCGTACCACCTCGCCGATGCGGGTGGAGGCCTGCGAGAGGGCATCCACCATGCTGTTGGTCTTCTGAGCCTGCTCGGCGGCGGTGGCGGAGAAACGGGCCGCCTCCTCGACCTGGCGGGCGATCTCTCCGATCGAGGCGGTGAGTTCCTCGGTGGCGGAGGCGACGGCCTGGGCGTTGGCGGTGGCCTGGTGCGCTGCCGCGCTGGCGGTCATCGCCTGTTCCTGGGTCTGACGCGTGGTCTGTGCCAGCTGCTCGACGGCGGGCAGCATGTCCTGCGCGCCCGAGGAGACGTCGGTGATGTGGCCGGCGACCTCGCGCTCGAAGGCCGATGCGGTTGCCTGGAGGGTTTTCACGCGTGCCTGAGCCGCCTCGGCCTGCATCGTCTCGAAATAGATGTGGGCGACGACAGCAACGTCGGCGAATACCGACTGCATCAGGCTCAGCAGGATCGCCTGCGGCACTCCGCTGCCGAAACGACGACGGCCGATCAACGCACTCACCAGTCCTGCGGCATAGGCGGCATAGACGTGGCCGAAATAGTCCACGTACGAAGTCTGTTTGCTGATTCCGCTCACGATCTCGCGCTGGCCGCGAAAATAGTCGGCCGAGAAATCGCCAAGGCAGATCTGCTGGAACTTGCGATGCTCGCGGGCGAGCACGTCCGGGGAAAGGCCCTTGAAGTCGCTGGATGCAGCCCGGTAGGCATCCTCTAAGGCTGTATCGAGACCGTTGCCGACACGTCGGTAAACGGCCTCCCCCGTCTGACGTTTCGTGCCTTGCCACGGGACCAGTTTTTCTTCAAGAATACCCAAGGAACCTCCTCGCAGGCCATCTCTGGCCAAGTATATTGCATTTTTAAACGGGAACTCGTTATCCCGAACGCAAAAAGATTATCAAAAATTCCTTATTAAAGAATAAAAATTAGCGCCGGGCAGGCGTCCTGGGCGTCCTGGGCGTCCTATGCGTTCTCGTCGCGACAAGAAGCGCGCGGCTTCGGGGCGCTACCTCAACGCGAACGGGCGATTCTGGAACCAGCCTGGAATTGACCATATCTTTCCCCTTTCCGGCCGTCCCTTTTCCTGTCGCCAATAGGGGTTGGCCTTGGCCACGGTCATTTCCAGACGGCTTGCCCCCCCGACCTTCAGCATTGCCGCACCGTCCGTCCAGCGCCAGCACTGACGGGAAGAGGAAAATTCGACGGCATGCCAGCCTTCGCCGAGCCGGCTGTCGTCCAGCGCAAGCGGCCTGTCGTCGAGTGAGGATGTCCCGGAAATTTGGACCGGGAGATCCGCTCTGTTCGCCTTGAAAAGAGGCGCGATATTCGGCGGAGTTCAAAGCGCGGGAGGCGCTGCGCGGTGAGCTGACGACAGCGCAACTGGCGGCGCAGCACGGCATCCACCAGACGATGGTGGGAGGTGGAAGCGGCAGGCCATGGAGGGGATGGTCGGGGTGTTTTCCGGTCGGGCGGCGGCGCAGGAGAGCGGCAAATTCGCTGAGGCGGAGATTGAGAAGCTGCACGCCAAGATGTCCAGATAGAGGGGACCTCCTCAGTTTACGAATTCGCCGCCTCGTAAGTCAGCTGTGGAGTCTGCCGTCGGTCCCCGTCAGCGGCCGCGGCGGCGGATCAGGCGGACTGCATCGCGCAAGTCGAAACCGCCCAACAGCTGGCCGGCCAGCCCGTAGCTGGCCATGCCTGCCACCACCAGCACGCCCAGCGCCGCCGTGCGCCCTAGCGCCCGGCCGGCCCACGCCGCATAGAGCGTGTGTTCCAGCCCCCACAGCACCGGGCACATCACCAGACCAGCCAGGACCATACCAGTCAGGTGACGCAGGAAGGCCCGGTCGCCGGCCATGTGGCCGCGCCGATGCAGCAGCCAGGCCAGGAGGGCCACGTTGAACCAGGCCGCGATCGAGGAGGCAAGCGGCGGCCCCATGTGCTGCAGCGGCACCATCAGCGCGAAATTGGCGGCGAGATTGAGGATTACCGCGGTCAGCCCAGTCCACACCGGGGCCTTGGTGTCGCCGCGCGCGAAGAAGGCTGGCACCAGCACCTTTACCAGCACGAAGGCCGGAAGCCCGCTCGCGTAGGTGGCGAGTGACTGCGCCGTGCGGGCAGCGGCGTCGGCGGTGAAGGCGCCGCGGCCGAACAGCACGCTGACGATCGGCAGCGCCACCACCGCCAGCGCCAGCGCCGCCGGCAGGGTGAGCATCAGCGCATATTCAATGGCGCGGTTGAGCGTCCTCACCGCCTGCTCCGGCCTGGGCCCCGCCACCTCCCGCGAGAGGGTCGGTAGGAGCGCCGTGCCCACCGCGATGCCGATGACCCCCAGCGGAAGCTGGTTGACCCGGTCGGCATAATAGATGACCGAGACTGCCCCTGCCGGCAGCAGGCTGGAGATGAAGGCGTCCACCGCCAGATTGAGCTGGATCACCCCCGCGCCGAGCAGCCCCGGCGCCATGCGGCGGAACAGCAGGCGCATCTGCGGGGTCAAGCGCGGGCGCAGCAGCAGCAAGCGCATCCCGGCGCGGTTGACCGCCCAGTAGAGCAGTGCCAGCTGGCCGACGCCCGCAACGCTCACCCCCCACGCCGCCGCATGGCCCACCGTGGGCACGAAGGGTGGCAGCACCAGCAGGAAGGCGATGGCGAAAGCATTGTAGAGCACCGGCGAGGCCGCCGCCGCCGCGTAGCGGTCGAGCCCGTTGAGCACGCCCGAAAGGAGCGCCGCCAGACAGATCAGCGGCATGTAGGGAAAGGTGATGCGTCCCAGCTCCACCACCAGCGCGAACTTGGTCGCGTCCTCCACGAAGCCCGCGGCGTAGAGGCCCATCAGCTGGGGCATGAAGATCTCGGCCAGCACCGTCAGCCCGACCAGCCAGAAGGTCATCACCGCGATGGCCTGCTCGGCGAAGGCGCGCGCCGCCGCTTCGCCGTCGGTAGTCAGCACGCTGGTGAAGCCAGGGACGAAAGCGGCGTTGAAGGCCCCTTCGCCGAACAGGCGGCGAAACAGGTTGGGAAGGCGGTTGGCCAGAAAAAAGGCATCGGCAATCGGCCCCGCCCCGAGGAAGGCTGCGAGCAGCATGTCGCGCACGAAGCCCAGGACGCGGCTGACCATGGTCCAGCCGCCGACGGTGAGGATGCCCCGTAACATCGCCCTCCTCTAGACCCGGGTTGGCGTGGCGCCTAGGGGGCCACCCCGGGGGAGCATCCGGGTGTCTCCGGACGAGGCTGATACGCGCCGAATCCGGGCGGGTCAGGCATTGTCATGCACAAAATGCAGGCATATCCCCTGCCTTGAAACAGGCATGCCCGGCGAATCCGTACGGCATGGTTTTTGATAAGCATCCGCAGACAGCTAACCGGAGCAGGCGGCGACATGAAGCTCATTATGGCCATCATCAAACCCTTCAAGCTTGACGACGTGCGCGAGGCGCTGACCCCGCTCGGCGTGCAGGGCCTGACGGTTTCCGAGGTGAAGGGGTTCGGGCGTCAGAAGGGCCAGACCGAAATCTATCGCGGGGCGGAGTACCACGTGAACTTCCTGCCCAAGGTGAAGATCGAGGTGGTGGTGCCCGACGATCTTGCCGAGCAGGTCGTCGAGGCGATCGTTTCCTCCGCCCGCACCGGCAAGATCGGCGACGGCAAGATCTTCATGATGGAGGTTGGCCGTGCCGTGCGTATTCGCACCGGCGAAGCCGATGCCGAGGCGCTCTGAGTACCGCAACAGACCGCGACAAGAGGAATTCTGGGATCATGCGTAACTTGCTGCGGCGGGCCGCCTGGGTGCTGCCGATGCTGCTGGCTTCCGCCCCTGCCTTTGCCGAAGAGGCGGCCAAGGTGGATTCTGGCGATACCGCCTGGATGCTCACCTCCACCGCTCTCGTCCTGCTGATGACAGTGCCGGGTGTCGCCCTCTTCTATGGCGGCATGGTGCGCAAGAAGACCGTGCTCGCCACGATGATGCAGTCCTTCATGATCACCGCGCTGATCACCGTGGTGTGGATGGTGGCCGGCTACTCGATCGCCTTTACCAACGGCAATGCGTATTTCGGCGATTTCTCGCGCTTTCTGCTCTCCGGCATCGGCGACAAGTGGGACCAGCCTTTCGTGCTGGGGGCCGGCACTGATGCCGCCGTCACGAACACGATTCCCGAAACCGTGTTCATGATGTTCCAGATGACCTTTGCCATCATCACCCCCGCGCTGATCACCGGCGCCGTCGCCGACCGCATGAAGTTCTCGGCGATGTGCGTGTTCATGGTGCTGTGGTCGCTGCTGGTCTATGCGCCGATCGCGCATTGGGTGTGGGCGCCCACTGGATGGCTTGCCGCCCTTGGCGCGGCCGATTTCGCCGGCGGCACCGTGGTGCATATCAATGCCGGTGTGGCCGGGCTGGTCTGCTGCCTGGTGCTCGGCAAGCGCGTCGGCTACGGGCAGGACAACATGGCCCCGCACAACCTCGCCTTCGCGGTGATCGGAGCCTCGCTGCTGTGGGTGGGCTGGTTCGGCTTCAACGCGGGCTCTGCGCTCTCGGCCGGTGGACGCGCCGGCATGGCCATGGCTGCCACCCAGATCGCCACCGGCGCTGCCGCCGTGTCCTGGACCTTTGCCGAGTGGATCGCCAAGGGCAAGCCCTCCGTGCTCGGGGCCATTTCCGGCGCCGTTGCGGGGTTGGTTGCCATCACTCCGGCCTCCGGCTTCGTGCTGCCCGGTCCGGCGCTGATCATCGGCATCCTCGCGGGCGTGATCTGCTATTGGGCGGCCACGACCGTGAAGCATCTGCTTGGCTATGACGACAGCCTCGACGCCTTCGGCGTGCATGGTGTGGGCGGGATCGTCGGAGCCCTGCTCACCGGGGTGTTCGCCTACGGACCGCTCTCCGCCGACAAGGATCACCCTGCCGGCATCTACATCGGAGGCCTCGAGCAGTTCGGCCATCAGCTGGTCGCAGTGGCTGCCACCCTGGTCTACACTGCGATTGTCACGTTCATCCTGCTGCTCATCGTCAATGCCATCATCGGCCTGCGCGTTTCCCAGGAAGAGGAACGCGAGGGGCTCGACGTGGTGCTGCACGGCGAGCGGTTGGGCTAGGTTTCAGCCCGAGTTCTTTGAGTCCGCCGGGGTTTCCGCCCCGGAGACGGAACCCCCTCTCCGGCGACGGGGAGGGGGTTTTTATGTACTTCGTCACGCCGCTTTTTCCGTCAGCAGGTTATGGGGTATGCTTCGCGTTGCGCCGCATCTGCGGCTGCCAGAGCGGAGTGACGCATGGGGGTTGCCTTTCCATCCCGGCGCGAAAGCGGCCGGTTCGCTTCCGAGGCGGTGCGGACCCTGATCCGCCGCCGTCTCGCCGAACTCGGGGCGATGCTGATCGCCCTGGCCGGCATGGCCATGTTGGTGGCCCTGGTCAGCTACGACGCGCGCGATCCTTCTCTCAATACGGCCACTGTCGGAGTGGCCCACAACCTTGCCGGGCGGCCCGGGGCCATGTTTGCCGATGCCCTGCTGCAAGGATTCGGCTTGGCTGGCGTGCTGCCCGCTCTGGCCCTGCTCGCCTGGGCCTGGCGTATCGGTTCGCATCGCGGTGTGGGCAACCTGCCGCTGCGTATCGCTGCCCTGCTGGCTGCCCTGCCGGTGAGCGCCGGCGTATTTTCCGCCCTGCCCGGCCTGCTCGGCGTGCCGTTGGCCTGGCCCACCCCGGCCGGACTTGGCGGGGCCTCCGGCGCCGTACTCAAGGGCGATGTGCTGGCCGCCGGCGCGGGGCTGATCGGCCGCTTCGGACCTCCCATCGTGTGGGCCCTGGCCGCGGTTCTCACGCTGCTGCTGATCGTGCTTGCCCTCGGTCTGTCTGCCGGAGAGTGGCGTGTCGCCGCCCATGCGCTGCAACGCACGGCCCACGGCGGGCAACGGGCCGCCGGATTCTTCGGCCGAGCCACCGCCCGTGTCGGCGGCGCCGGCTACGACCTGTTGATGCGCATCAACGGCGAGCGCCCCCGCATCCGCCCGATGGAGCCCCGCGAGGAGGGAGAGCCCCAGCCCGGGCGGCCGCCGGTGTCCCTTCCGGCCGCCTTCGTGGCGGAGTCCGGAGAGGAGGGCGGTCCCCTTGTCCAGTCCGACCGCGAACCACGTCCCGGCCCCGGGGAAAGCAGCAGAGGGGAGCCGCCGGCACCGCCCCGATCCAAGCCCGCGCCTTCCCGCCGCGTCCAGACGCCCCGCCAGGACAGCCTGGCGCTGGAAGGCGGCTGGCGCTTCCCCGCCCTCGACCTGCTTAAGGCCCCGCCGCCGCGGGGCGCCGGTGCTCCCACCCAGGAGAGCCTCCAGGCCAACGCCCGCCTGCTCGAATCCGTGCTCGCCGACTACGGCGTGCAGGGTCAGATCGTCGAGATCAATGCCGGCCCCGTCGTGACTCTCTACGAACTGGAGCCCGCCCCGGGCATCCGCTCGGCACGCGTGATCGGGTTGGCTGACGATGTGGCCCGCTCGCTCTCGGTGACGGCCGTGCGCATCGCCACCGTGCCGGGGCGTAACGTCATCGGCATCGAGGTGCCCAACGCCAAGCGCGAGACCGTCTATCTGCGCGAGTTGCTGGAGACCGATGCCTGGACGCGCCAGCAGGCCCGCCTCGGGGTGGCGCTCGGCAAGGACATCGGCGGCGGTGCCGTGATCGCTGACCTCGCGCGCATGCCCCACCTGCTGGTGGCCGGCACTACCGGCTCGGGCAAGTCGGTCGGCATCAACGCGATGATCCTTTCGTTGCTCTACCGGATGTCACCCGAGCAGTGCCGGTTGATTCTCATCGACCCCAAGATGCTGGAACTCTCGGTATACGACGGCATTCCCCATTTGCTGGCCCCGGTGGTGACCGAACCGCCCAAGGCGGTGATGGCGCTGAAATGGACCGTGCGCGAGATGGAGCGCCGCTACCGCGCCATGAGTCAGCTCGGGGTGCGCAACCTCAACGGCTACAACGACCGCGTCGCCCAGGCCCTGGCCCACGGCGAGGTGGTGACGCGCCGCGTGCAAACCGGCTTCGATTCCGAGACCGGAAAGCCGGTGTTCGAGGAGCAGCCGCTGGCGCTCGAGAAGCTGCCCTATATCGTCGTCGTCATCGACGAGATGGCCGACCTGATGATGGTCGCCGGCAAGGAGATCGAGGCCGCAGTGCAGCGCCTCGCCCAGATGGCGCGCGCCGCGGGCATCCATGTCATCATGGCGACCCAGCGGCCTTCGGTGGATGTCATCACCGGCACTATCAAGGCCAACTTTCCCACCCGCATTTCCTTCCAGGTCATCAGCAAGTTCGACAGCCGCACCATCCTCGGCGAACAGGGAGCGGAACAGCTGCTGGGCATGGGGGACATGCTCTACATGGCCGGCGGCGGGCGCATTACCCGTGTGCATGGGCCCTTTGTCTCCGATGACGAGGTGGAGAACATCGTCGCCTTCCTGAGCGAGCAGGGCGAGCCGCACTATGTCGAAGAGGTCACCGAGGCGCTCGAGGACGACGGCTCCAACCCTGCCCTCTCCGGCATTGCCGGGGCCTCGGATGCCGAGAAGGCCCTGTTCGACCAGGCCGTGGCTCTAGTGGCACGCGAGGGCAAGGCTTCCACCAGCTTCATCCAGCGCCATCTCCAGATCGGCTACAACCGGGCTGCCCGGCTCATCGAACAGATGGAGCAGGAAGGCGTCGTCGGCCCGGCCAACCACGTGGGCAAGCGCGAGGTCCTGGTGCGGCGAACCTCTGACGACGAATAGGGCGGCTCGTTTGTTCCGCAGCGGATCTGCAGTAGCTGCTTGAGCATCAGGGGGGCGTGCCCCCCTTGGGCATTCGGGAAATGCCAGCCGTGAAAAGCGGCGTGTGTCTCAGCGGCGGTGGCTGCGGCGTGCGCGGGGCTCGGCTGCGGCGGGATCGGGGGCGCGGGCAACCTCGATGGTATCGCGGGGCAGCGCGGGCGCGGTGCAGGAAGCGAGCGCGATGGAAGGGGCCGGGTTGACGGCCGTGCCGCCAACCCGGACTTCGAAGTGCAGATGCGGCGTGGTGGCGCGTCCGGTAGCACCAACCAGGCCGACGAGGGTACCGGTGTCCACCTTCGAACCGACGTGCAGACCGGGGGCGAAGCGGGAAAGATGGGCGTAGCGCGTGCTGACGCCGTTCGTGTGCTGGACCTCGACGAGATTTCCGTAGCCGCCCCAGCGCTGCATCATCACGACTGTTCCGGGGGCTGCAGCGCGGACCGGGGAGCCGTAGGGGGCCAGCAGATCAATGCCCTTGTGGTAGGAGCTGAATCCGCGTCCGACGGTTTTCAGTGCCGCGGCCGGCATGGCCATTTCAAGACAGGCCGATGCGGCGTCGGCAGTACGAGCCGCCAGCGGGGCAAGCAGGAGGGTGAAAAGGACGAGAGAAAGAAGGGGGATACGAAATTGCCTCTGCATTTTAGTCCGCTATCATGGAGTCGCGCGATAAGACAACCCAGAATCGAAATATCCTGTAAAAATTCGTGTTCGCGGAGCAGGTTTTTCCGGCTGCTTTGCAAGCCTCGGCCGACCCGGGTATTTCCGTTCCCATGAAAATTCCCGTTTGGCTGCCTCTGCTCCTTGGCCTGCTGACGGCGGTCGGCTCGGTCTCCACCGACATGTATCTGCCCGCTTTTCCGGCCATCGAGACGGCCCTCGGCGGGCGCCCGGGGGCGGCACAGATTACGCTCGCGGCCTTCTTCGCGGGGCTGGCGCTTGGGCAGATCTCCATGGGGGCTCTCTCCGATCGCTTCGGACGGCGCGTCCCGCTGATCCTTGGTACCGCGCTCTACACGCTGGCCACCATCGGTTGCGCCCTGGCCCCCGACATCACCACCCTCTCGCTGTGCCGCTTTGTCTCCGCGCTGGGCGGCTCCGCAGGGATGGTGATCCCGCGTGCCATCGTCCGCGACCTCGCCGACGGCCATGCCGCGACGCGCCTGATCAGCCGCCAGGTGCTGGTGATGGGAGCCGCTCCCATCCTTGCCCCCACCCTTGGCGGCGTGGTGCTGACCTTTGCCGGTTGGCAAGCCGTGTTCTGGGTATGCGCTCTCTATGGAGCTATCTGCTGCCTTGCGGTGGCGCTCCTGATGCCCGAGACGCTGCTCGCCGAGAGGCGCGTGTACGACAGTCTGGCCCGCCTCACCCGTCGCTACGGCACCATCGCCGTCGAGCCCAGTTTTCTTGCCAACGCACTGGCCTGCTCCGGCTCATCCTTCGCGCTGTTTGCCTATATCGGCGGCTCGCCGATGGTATTCGAAAGGACCTACCACCTCAGCCCCTCGGCCTATGGCGCGATGTTCAGCACTTGCGCCATGGGATTCATTCTCTTCTCGCAGATCAACCCATCGGCAGTGCATCGCTGGGGCGTCGGGCCGATGCTGCGGGTGGGCACACGGGCGCTGCTGGCGGCACATCTGCTGATGCTCGGCCTTGCCCTGGCCCAGCCGGCCACCTGGTGGCTGCTGGCGCTCCCGATCTTTCTTGCCAGCGGCTGCGGCGCCTTGGTGATGGCCAATGCCACCGTGGGCTCGCTGCACCGCCACGCTGCCCACGCCGGCAGCGCCACGGCACTGATGGGCACCATGCAGTTCGTGCTCGGAGCCTCCAGCGGGCTCGCGGTGGGGCTGCTGGGCGACGGCACCGCCCGCCCGATGGCCGCGCTGATGCTCTGCGGTGGCCTGCTCGCGGCTGGCGCCGATCTCTGGCGTGGCCGTGTGGAACGCCGCGACCCCGCCTGACCGCGTCCGGAGCCTTCCCCGCAGGCCGGTTCTTGCATTGCCACAAATCCGCCCTGCTGCTTTGCAATGGGACGCCCGTTTCGCGCGGGGCTATGACCCCCGCAAAGCCAGGAAAGTCCGAGCCCATGAGCCTGATGGCCAATCTGATGGTCGGCATTTCGGTCTGCGATGCCCGGGTGGGCGACGTAATGGCCCATACCACCCCGGCCCGCTATGCCGCCGCCATCCTCGGCGGCACAGGTGCGGTGCCGGTGCTGCTGCCACCCGTGGGTGAGGCCATGCTTGCCGCCCTCGACCGTCTCGATGGGGTGTTGCTGTCCGGCAGCCCTTCCAACGTCGAACCCCACCTCTATGGCGTGCCCGACTCTCTCACCCCCGGCCGCCACGACCCGGCGCGCGATGCCACCACCCTGCCACTCGCCCGCGCCGCCGTTGCCCGCGGTCTGCCGCTGCTGGCCATCTGCCGCGGCATCCAGGAGCTCAATGTCGCCTTCGGTGGCACTCTCCTGCAGCAGGTGCAGACCCTTCCCGGCCGCATCGACCATCGCGGAGCTTCCGGCGGTCCAGAGTTTCGCTATCAGCCGCGCCACAAGGTTGCGCTTTCCGGTGAGCTCGCCCGCCTGCTCGGCAAGAGCGAAACCAAGGTGAATTCTTCCCATGAGCAGGCCATCGACCGGCCCGGCGAGGGGTTGGCCGTGGAGGCGGTCGCCGAAGATGGCACCATCGAAGCCGTGCGCGTCATTTCCACTCGGGGTTTTGCCCTCGGCGTGCAGTGGCATCCTGAATGGCGATTCGAGCAGAACCCCGACAGTCGTGCCCTTTTCTCTGCCTTCGGCGCCGCCTGTCGCGCTTACGCCAGCCGTCGCGCGGCGGCCTGAACCGGGCCCGCAATGGGGCGTGTCCCGGTTTGAATTTTTCTTGAAGGAAGAAAAAGCAAGAAGGACTTTGATCCATTGAGGATCCCCGGCTGACCTCGGCGGGGTACCTTTAACGGATGCGGCTTCCTTGGTTCGTCTTGCTTGCAAGAGGAATCCCCTTGCTTTGCCCCGCCGCCTCGCCAGACCAGGCTTGGCAACGTCGAACGTTGCACGGTACCGCGAGCTTGCCTATAAGGCGAGGTCCGCTGCGTCGCGGGTGTAGTTCAATGGTAGAACGGCAGCTTCCCAAGCTGCACACGAGGGTTCGATTCCCTTCACCCGCTCCAGCCTTTTCCCCCAGGATCCTGCACGAACGGCCGCCTTGCTGCGGTTGCCTTCAGTGCGTAGGGGGGGCGTAGCCCAGCCAGACGAAAATCCGCTCGCTCGGGGGCCAAGCCTGCATGAGAGGGGCGCGATATTGTACGGCCGCCCCCGCTACGCCGAGAATCACCAGAACACTGAGAACCCAAGCGAGCAGCACACTACGCTTCAACCGGGGAGGTTCCGTGGCGTCGGTGTCCGGTCGTGCCCGGCGCGGCTCCGCAACCAGCGTGGGAGGAGGGCCCGGGTTTTTTTCCTCAGGCGGCAGGACTTCCGGGGAGGAACCTTCTGGGGCGATGGGTTCGGCCGGCACGACAGCCGGCTCCGCTGCCGGGGAGTCGATGGGCGATTCAGTTCCGGACGGCTCGGTTCCGACCGGCTCGACCCCGGCCGGTTCGGCCTCGAGCGGACCGGCATTGGTCGGTTCGAAATCCCATTCGTGCTGGCAGCGCGCGCACCGCATCCGCTGCCGTCCCCCACCAAGACGGGACTCGGGTACCTCGTAGATGGCCTCACAGGCCGGACAGACGACTCGCATTCCTGCCACCGTGATGTTGGAAACGATTGTGGAGTCCCCGAGGCGTAGTTGCAACGGTCCGTTGCACGCGGCAGGTCGCCTCGGGACCCATCCCCTTCCGCCGGGAAGGAAAATGGTGGCACAACGGCGACCATGGTGCGACGGAACTCCATTGGCAGGGATGCCTCTCCACCCTGCCCCGTGCTGCGGTGTGGCGGGAGTGGCGGAGGGACGCGGCGTCCGCCCGTCATCCGCGGGACGTGCCGGTTTCCATGAGCCCCCGCCTGGCGCGTGCCATGCTGTTCCTGCTGGTTGCTGCCGTGCTCGCCTGGCTCGGCGGGTTCGTCTGGTTTGCCGCCACGGCCTGGTGGGACGAGCCTGCTCCGGCCCGGGCGGACGGCATCGTCGCCCTGACCGGCGGTGCGGGGCGGGTCGAGACCGCGTTGACCCTGCTGGCTGACGGCCATGCGCGGGTAGCGCTGGTTTCCGGCGTCGGTGCGACCACCGATTTCGCGACTCTGGCCCGTCGCGCCGGCATCGATCCAGCTTTGCGCGTGCGGGTCACGCTGGGACGTGCCGCCACTTCGACCTATGGCAATGCGGCCGAAACGGCGGAGTGGGTCCATGCCAACGATCTTCACTCGCTGATCGTGGTGACGGCCGGCTATCATATGCGGCGCGCGCTTGCGGAGTTGGGACGGGCTCTCCCCGGGGTTGCGCTTCACCCGGCGCCGGTGGTTCCGGCCGCGCTGCGCCGGGACAAGTGGGCAAGCCTGCGTCTGCTGGCGGGCGAATACAACAAATGGCTGGCGGTGGAGGCCGGACTGTCGGCCATCGCCTCGCGGGGCGAGGCCCGCCCCGAGGGGCATGCTGCTCCGCTGGGCGACAAGGGACAGGACGGGAAGGAAAGCGAATGATCCTGTTGCGCTCGCTGGCGTTCAATCTCTGGCTTTTCGTGGCGACGACCGTGCTGTGCCTGCGCTTCGGCCTGTTTCGTCCGGATCGCGCGGCCTCGTTGCGGGCCGGGCATGCCTGGGCGCGCGCCGTGGTGGGCGGGCTGCGTGTGCTGTGTGGCATCGACTATGGTGTGACCGGCACGGAATACCTGCCGAAATCCGGGGCAGCCCTCATCGCCCCGATGCACCAGTCGGCGTTCGACACGGCCGTGTGGGTACTGCTGGTCCCTGATTTCGTCTATGTCCTCAAGAAGGAACTCACTTATCTGCCGCTGTTCGGCCACATGCTCGGCAAGGCGGGCATGATCGCCGTGAATCGGCGAGCGGGAGCGGCGGCCGTGCGCGAACTGCTGCGGGGCGCCGACGCAGCCGTGGCCGAG
This sequence comes from uncultured Acetobacteraceae bacterium, assembly GCA_937874445.1. Taxonomy (GTDB): domain Bacteria; phylum Pseudomonadota; class Alphaproteobacteria; order Acetobacterales; family Acetobacteraceae; genus Rhodovastum. The sequence continues at coordinate 27,210 of CALNAL010000414.1, forward strand.
CAGCGGCAGATCGTGATCTTTCCCGAGGGGACGCGGGTCGCCCCCGGCACGTGGGTGAAACTCCAGCCGGGCGTGGCGGCCCTGGCCGCGCGTACCGGCCTGCCGGTTATCCCGGTTGCGACCGATTCCGGGCACCACTGGGGGCGGCGGGCCTTTCTCAAGCGCCCTGGCACCATCCAGATCGCGGTCCTGCCGCCGCTGCCTCCGGGCCTGCCGCGCGCGGAGCTGATGCGCCGTCTGGCGGAGGCCTACGCGCAGGGATATGCCGCGCTGCGGGCCCCGCGGCCTGTGGACAACTCTGTGGGAAGCTTGCTCCGGAATTTCGCAGTCCGACCGAACAGAGCTTTGTAATACATTGATATATATGATAATTTTATCCACACGGATCGCTTTGCAACTGTCGCTGCATTCTGGGGATTATCGCCGCCCGTTTCCCCCGAGAGGGATGGGGAAAACATTGATGGAGAGCTTGCAAACGCCATGACCTCACCTGCGCCCCGCCTTTCGCGCCGCCGCGTCTGGCCTTGGCTGGTCGCCGCCCTGCTGGCCGTGGCTGTCCTCCATGGTGCCCTGTGGTGGGCGGCCACGACCCGCCTGGAACAGGCGCTGGAAAGCACGGTTGTCCGGATGCGTGCCGACGGATGGACTGTTTCCCACGGCACGCCGCGTCGCGCAGGCTGGCCGCTCGCGGCGGCCCTGGATGTTCCCGACGTGTCCCTTGCCGGACCTGTCGGCACCATCCCCGGCGGGGTGGCTTGGCAGACGCCGCTTCTGCGCGGGGAGTGGCGGCCGCTGCAGCCGCGCCAGCTGCTTCTCCAGGCTTTCGGCACCCAGCGGCTGCGTCTTGAGCCGACCGTGTCCGCTGAACTCACCGCCGACGCGTTGCAGGCGGTCCTGCCCCTCGTGGCGCCCGGGAGCCCGCGGCAGGCGATGTTGACTGGAACAGACGTCCGTCTGACCGGAGAGGGTTGGACGGAGGCGGCCACCATTGCCGCGCTGCACGTCGGGCTGGAGGAGCCGGGTCCAGTGAGATCGGAGGGATCGGGCCCGGTCGAGGCCGCCCCTCCCCGTCGCAGCCTGCACGTTGCCGCGGAGGAGATCACCCTGCCCGCGTTGCCGGCGGGAGCCAGATGGCCACTGGGGCCCCGCATCGCCACGCTTTCGCTCGATGCCGCCGCCATCGGCCCGCTCCACGTCCCCGGGGGGCGGGAAGGCGCCGAGGCCTGGCGGGCCGGCGGCGGAGCTTTTCGCCTGGAGCGTCTGGCCCTGGCCTGGGGACCGCTGAACCTGACGGCTTCCGCCACGCTCGGGTTGGATGCCGCCTTGCAGCCGGCCGGCAGTGGGGAGATCGCCCTGACGGGCTACGAGGCGACCCTCGATGCCCTGGTCTCGACCGGCGTGATGAACGCGCGTGGGGCCATTGCCACCAAGAGCGTGCTGGCGTTGCTGGCGCGCCCCGGTGCGGGCGGTGGCCCGGCGCGTGTCGAGGTGCCGCTGACGCTGAAGGAGCGCGTCCTCTCGGCGGGAGGGTTTGCGCTCACCCGTCTGCCACCTTGGAACTGGCCGTGAAAAACAGGCTTGGCGGGGCGGGCGATTCCAGGATAGGCTGACTCCATGAACTCCTGGACCCGGATTGCGCGAATTACTGTCCCGGCTGCTTAGCGGCCGGGTCGGTGTTTGCCTGCAATCCAGAATTTTTTCGTCCGGAGTCTCTCTCCATGTCCGTTGAACCTTGGGCCCTGGTGGGCCTGCACGCGAATGTCCGCTTCGTTGTCCTGGCGGAGGCGTCCGCCGGCCTGCTGCCGCGTCTGATGGAACCCTTCGCGCGGCGCGATCTGGTTCCTTCCACATTCGAGGCCACGCATGCCGGCGCGCAGCTGCGCGTCGAGATCGCCATGCAGGCCATGCCGGCCGAGATGGTCCATCTGGTTGAGGGCAACATGCGCCAGGTGGTCGGAGTCACATCGCTGGTCCGCAGCGCGGAAATCACCGGATCGGTGCGCCGCCGAGCGGCCTGAAGCGGGCGGCGCGGCCTGCGAAAGCGCCAGCCTCCCGGGGCGATCAGTCCAGGCCCAGCCGTTCCTTTAGCCCGGCCATGAACCGGCGGCTGACCGGTACCTGCCGCCCCGAGGAGGTGACGATTGTCCCGAGCCCTCCCTCCTCGAAGCGCAGTTCCTTCACCCGGTCGATGTTCACCAGGGCCTGGCGGTGGCAGCGAAAGAAGCCGGTGCGTTCCTCCAGCGTGCGCAGCGCCAGCTCGGTGAAATGCTCTGCCCCGTCGGCTCCCACCACGAACACCCCGCCGGGGCGGGATTCCACGTAGTCCACCTCTTCCACCCGCAGCAGCACGATGCGGTTGTGGCCGGTGCAGGGAATCTGGCGCAGCGGATGCGTGCTCTTGAGCACGGTGACATCCTGGGGCGCGCGGTCGCGCTGCAGACGTTGCAGGGTCTTGGCCAGACGTGCCGGATCGATCGGTTTGAGCAGGTAGTCGAAGGCGTTTTCTTCGAAGGCCTGCACGGCGTAGTCGTCGTGCGCGGTGAGGAAGACGATGCGCGGGGGGTGCTCGGGGTCGAGCATCGCCAGCATTTCCAATCCGCTGATGCGCGGCATCTGGATGTCCAGGAAGACGACCTCCGGCGCGAGACGGTTGATGGCGGCGATGGCCTCCACTGCGTTGGCCGCCTCGCCGACGATTTCCACTTCGCCGGTCCGCTCGAGCAGGATGCGCAGCTCGTCGCGCGCCGGCGCCTCGTCATCGACCACCAGCACATGCAGAGGCGTGCCCATCAGGCGGGCAGGCCCGAATCCCGGAGGAGTTCGGGCTTCGCTTCTTCCGGCGCGCGACCGGCACAGATCCTGATGGCCTCCGCGGGGTCTGGAGCCATCGGCAGGCGCAGCACGACCTGCGTGCGCACGTCGGGCTCGCAGCGCACCGAAAGTCCGTAGCCCTCGCCGTAGCGGGCCCGGATGCGCCGGTCCACCAGGCTCATGCCCAGCCCGTCCCCCGTCCCGGCCGGACGTTCCTCGAACAATCCCGCGTTGTCCTCGACCGTCAGCAGCAGGTCGTCTCCCGAGGCGGTGGCGGCGATGCGGACCTGCCCGGGGCCGAGCAGCTGGGAAGTGCCGTGCTTGATGGCGTTCTCCACGATCGGTTGCAGCAGGAAGGCCGGCAGCCGCACCCCGCGCAGTGCCTCGGGCACGTCGATCTCCACCGCGAGTCGCCCGGCGAAGCGCGCCAGCTCGATCTGCAGATAGGCGTTCACGTGCTCGATCTCGTCGGCCAGCGTCGCCTCCTCGGTGGGGCGCTTGAGGTTCTTGCGAAAGAAGGTCGAGAGATGCAGCACCAGCCCGCGCGCCCGCTCGGGGTCGGTGCGGATCACCGAGGAGAGCACGTTGAGCGTGTTGAAGAGGAAGTGCGGATTGACCTGCGCCTGCAACAGCTTGATCTCGGATTCCGCGATGAGCTGCTTCTGCTGCTCGTAGCGCCCGGCGAGGATCTGGCTGGAGAACAGCCGCGCCAGCCCCTCGCCCAGCGTGCGGTTGATGGTGGAGAAGAGTTTGCGCCTCGGCTCGTAGAGCTTAATGGTGCCGATCACGCGCTTTTCCTCGCCGAGCAGGGGGATCACCAGCGTGGCGCCGAGCGGGCAGTCGGGCTTGATGGAGCAATGGTACTCCACCTCGTTGCCGTCGGCGTACACCACCTGGTTGTGCTCGATGGCGTTGCGAGTGTGGTCCGAGGAAATCGGCGTGCCGGGCAGGTGGTGGTCATCGCCGAGGCCGATGAAGGCGAGGATCTTTTCGCGGTCGGTGATGGCCACCGCGCCGACGCCCGTCTCCTCGTAGATGATGCGCGAGACGCGTGCCGTGGTTTCGGCGTTGAAGCCGTTGCGCAGGATGCCCTCGGCGCGCGCGGCGATCTTGAGCGCCTTGGCCGAGAACACGCGCGACTGCCCCTCCATCAGCAGGCGGCGCTCCAGCAGGATGCGCATGAACAGACCGGCCCCCAGGGTGTTGGCGATCCACATCGGCAACGCGACATGGTTGACCACGTCCCACCCCACCGCGATCGGGCGTGTCACCAGCAGGATGATCGCCATCTGCACGACCTCGGCGACGAAGGTGACCGCGGCGACGCGCCAGGGGTTGAACAGCCCCTCGAAGTCGCGTCGTCGGACGTAGTGGCGATGCACGAGGCCGCCGATGAGGCCCTCCGCCAGGGTCGAGATCATGCAGGCCACCGCCGTGGGGCCGCCGAAGGTGTAGCGGTGCTGTCTCTTATACACATCTCCG
>CALNAL010000415.1 GCA_937874445.1 uncultured Acetobacteraceae bacterium
GTGTTGGACAGCCTGGCCTATCTCCATGAATTCGGCGATTCCCGCCTGGCCGGGCTGGTCCTGGTGGACAACTCCATCGGCGAGGAGCCCGCGCCCACGCCCGCGCCGCCGTCGCACCGCCTGCCGCCCCCGCGCAACCGGGCCGAGGCGATGCGGCGTTTCGTGGCCGGCATGTTCGCCCGCCCCCAGCCGCGCGCCTATCTCGACCGCCTGACCCGCGCGAGCCTGGCCACGCCCGAATGGGCGGCGCGCGCGCTGCTGGAATACCCGGTTCCGCGCAGCTATTGGCGCGAGGCGGTCTATTCCACAACCCGTCCGGTCCTGTATGTGGTGCGTCCGAGATGGGCCGGGCAGGCCGCCAATCTGGCGGCGCGCCACCCGGCGGCGGAGACGGTGGTCATGCAGGGCGTGGGGCACGCGATGTTCGTTGACGATCCCGGGCGTTTCAACGCCACGCTGGCGTCCTTCCTGCGGCGCCGGGTCTGGCCGTGAGTAAAGGGCTGGCCGTGAGCAAAGGGCTGGCCGTGAGGGGACAGCGCCTCGCCGTCCTGGCGCCGCTGTTCCTGGTCTCGCTGACCACGCTGGGCTTCGAGATCGCGCTGACTCGTTTCTTCGCCGTCGCCCAGTGGTCGGAATACGGCTACTGGGTGATTTCGATCGTGCTGGCGGGGTTCGCCTTCAGCGGCGTGGTGCTGGCGCTGGCCCGCGAGGCGCTGGTGCGGCGCGGCCCGGCGCTGCTGGCGGTGCTGCCGGCGGCGCTGATCGTCGCGGCGGCGCTGGGCTACTATCTGGCCACCCGCAACCCGTTCAATCCGCTGCAGCTGCAGAATCCGGTGACGTTTTTTGACCAGATTCTCAACATCGGCCTTTATTATATTGTTTTGCTTCCATTCTTTTTTCTGTCCGGGCTCTACATCAGCCTGTGCTTCGTGCTCAACGAGGAGGATATCAGCCGCGTCTACGCCTGCGACCTCACCGGCGCGGGCTGCGGTGCGCTGCTGGTGCTGGGGCTGATGGCGGTGGTGCCCCCCTTCCGCCTGCTGGCGGCCCTGCTGCCGGCGCTCGCCCTGGCCGCCGCCTTCGCCCCCCGCAGGCGTGGGGCCATGGTCGGGCTGGCGCTGGCGGCCCTGCTCGGCGGGGAGGGGCTGCTGCTCGCCGGTCCCCAGCCGGGATTCAACGATTTCAAGGCGATCTTCGCTCCCATGCACGTGGCCGAAAGCCGGGTCGCCACCGAGCGCCTCTCGCCGCACGGCCTCTACACCCTGCTCGACGACTTCACCGAGCGGGTGGATACCGACCTCTCCAACGACGCCGGCCCTCTCGGCCTGCCCGACCCGCCGCGCACCTACGGCCTCTACCGCGACGGCAACCGCCTGGCCGCGCTGCCCAAGGGCCAGCCCACAGCCGGCTATGCTCCGGCCACGCTTTCGGCGCTTCCCTATCTGCTGCGCCCGCATCCCCGGGTCCTGCTGGCCGGGGCCTCCGGCGGCTTCCGTCTGGCCGAGGCCCGTGCCCTGGGCGCCCGCGAGGTGCTGCTGCTGGAGCCCGAGCCCATCCTGGCCGATGCCCTGCGTCATGGCTTCGGTCCCTCTCCGGCGCTGGCCCGCCGCCCGGGCGAGCGCCTCGCCGCCGAGGGGCCCATCGCCGCGGCCCGTGCCGGGGGCGGGTGGGACATCATCGACATCTCCTCCGATTTCCTCGATTCCGGCGAGGCCAATGCCTCCGCCTTCGCCGCCGAGGCGATCGCCCGCTACCTGCGCGCCCTGGTTCCCGGCGGGGTGCTCTCGATTCCCGTCTCGATCCGCGAATTCCCCGCCTATGCGGTGCGCATGCTGGCGACCGTGCGCGAGGGGCTGCGTCTGGCCGGCTACCCCGATGCCCCGGCGCATGTGCTGGTGATCCGTTCGGCGTGGAACGTGCGCATCCTGGTCTCGCCGACGCCGGTCACGCCGCAAATGGTCGCCACGGCGCGGAAGTTCGGCCGCGAGATGTCGTTCGACCTCAGCTACTACCCCGGCATGGACCCGGTGGCGGCGCGCGCCGACATCTTCAACGACCTGCCCGCGGTCTCCTTCGTCACCGGCGAAGTGGAAACCGGGGAGGAGGCGCATGACGCCATCGCCGACGAGGCCGGCACGGTGCTGCGCGGGGGCGCCACCGCCTCGGGCGCGGCCTTCGACCTCACGCCCATCACCTTCGACCGTCCGGCCTTCTACGCGGTGCTGCGTCTTTCCCAGATCGGCACCATCCTGCGCCGCATCGAGATCCTGCCGCAGGCCGAGCTGGGGCCGCTGGTCAACCTCGCGGTGCTGGCGCAGGCGATCCTGGTGGCGCTGCTGGTGCTGGCGGTGCCGGTGCTGGGGCGCTCGCGTTTCCGCGCCGGGGGAGGGCTGCCGGCGGCGCTGCGGGCGGCGTTCTATTTCGCCGCGCTGGGCCTGGGCTTTCTCGCCATCGAGATCGTGCTGATCGAGCGCGCCGCCTTCCTGCTGGAGGACCGCACCCTCGCCCTGACCCTGGTGCTCAGCGCCATGCTGGTGTTCTCGGGGCTGGGCAGCCTGCTCTCGGGACACTTCCCCGGCCGCGAGCGGCGCGCCATGGCGGTGGCGGGCGGGGTGGTGGTGCTGTGGTGCGCGGTGCTGCTGGCGGGGCTGCAGCCGCTGCTGCTCGCCGCGCTGGACTGGCCGATGGCGGCGCGGGTGGCGCTGCTGGTGGGGCTGCTGGCGCCGGCCTCGGTGGCGCTGGGGCTGCCGTTCCCGCTCGGGCTGGCGCGCATGCCGCACGGCGGCTTCCTGCCCTGGGCCTGGGGGCTCAACGGGGCCTTCAGCGTGGTCGCCACGCCGCTGGCCAACCTGATCGCCGTCAAGCTGGGGTTCAACTGGGTTCTGTTCTTTGCGCTGATCCTGTATGCCAGCGCCATGCTGTCATTTCCCACAACGCGGAAGGTTCCGACGTGTCCGGACACACTCTCTGCCTGAACCGCCGCGCCGTTCTGGCCGGCTTTGCGAGTCTTGGAGCGAGCCTGGGGGCGGGCGCTGTCGCCCGGGCGGCCGAGGCGGCCAACGCCGGCGACGGCTGGACCCGTCAGGCCTATCTCGACGCCATGGCGAAGTCGGGCCGCTCCACCACGGTCAGCCAGGGCGCCTTCGATGCCATCCAGGCCCGCCGCCCGGCCGCGTTGAAGCAGATCGCAGCCTATCTCAAGGACCATCTCGGCAGCGCCGATCCGGCGGTGATGCAGGCCTTCGCCGAGGTGCCGCGCGAGTACTACCACTACCGCTACGACGAGCGCGCGGCGACGCCCTCGGAAGCCTATGAAAGCAACCCCAAGCCCTGGGCGATCGGCTACGGCTCGGCGCTCTCGGACTATCTGGGCCAGGCCTACATGACCCAGATCTGCAAGCCCCGGCCCGGCGAGGTGGCCCTGGAGATCGGCACCGGTTCGGGCTTCCAGAGTTCGGTGCTGAGCCGCATCGTCGGGCAGATGTATTCCATCGAGATCATCGAGCCGCTCGGACGCGGGGTCGGCCGGATTTTCGCGCCGCTCGGCTACGACAACGTCCACACCCGGGTGGGCGACGGCTTCTACGGCTGGCCCGAGGTGGAGGGCGGCTTCGACATCATCATCGTCACCTGTGCCGCGCAGTACGCCCCGCCGGACCTGTTCAAGCAGATGAAGCCGGGCGGGCGGATGATCATCCCCATCGGCCAGCCCTACAAGAAGGGGCAGATCCTCTACGTCTATACCAAGGACGCCGAGGGCAAGATCCACTCCCGCCGCGATGTGGGCGTGTATTTCATCCCGATGACCGGCGCGATGATGAAGACCCCCAAGCCGGCCACCGCCAAGGATGGCGGGACCTCCAAGGCGCCGGCGGGCGCCGCGAGCCCGGCTCCCGAAGCAGCCCCCGCAGCGGCTCCGGACAAGGCGGCACCGGACAAGGCGGATCCGGGTTGATGCCGGTCCGCCTGATCTCGCTGGACATCGACGGCACGCTCTACGACGACCGCAAGGAGATCCTTCCGCGCACGCTGGCGGCCCTGCGGCGGGCCCAGGCGCAGGGCATCACCCTGCTGCTCGCCTCGGGCCGCCCCGCGGCGGGCATGGCCCGGGCGGCGGCGGCGCTTGCGGGGGGGCAGGAGCGCCTGCTGCTGATCTCCTACAACGGCGGGCGCATCAGCGATGCCGCCACCGGCGCGGTGCTGCGCGAGAGTCCCATCCCGCTCGATCTGGCGCGCCGCCTGCTGCGCCATGCCGGGGACTTTCCGGTGGCGACGATGGTTGACGACGGACGCACCGTCTATGCCTCCGACCGCGCCGGCTACCGGGTGGAGCAGGAGGCCGTCTACAACGGGCTCGGCCTGGAGATCGTCCCCGATCTGGCCGACCGCCTCGCGTTCGCGCCGATGAAGGTGCTGATGTCCGCGCCTCCCGAGGTCATCGCCGCGGTGCGGGGGCCCATCGCCGCGCCGTTCGCGGGCGAAATCGCCTGCTTTCCCTCTGCGCCGTTCTATCTCGACGCCTGCCGCGCCGGCGTGAGCAAGGGCAGCGCCCTGCGCGAGGTGTGCGCGCTGCTGGGGGTGTCGCCCGCCGAGGCAATGGCCTTCGGGGATTCTCCCAACGACATGTCGATGCTGTCCCTGGCCGGCCACGGCGTGGCCATGGGCAATGCCAGCGCCGAGGTCAAGGCGGTCGCGCGCGAGGTGACCCTCTCCAACAACGAGGACGGCATCGCCCTGGTTCTGGAGCGCTGCTGCGGCTGAGTCGCCCCCCCGGTGGATGCGGTGATTCTGTTGCGCCCGCCCTGCCCGAGGTCGTAGCCTGCCTCAAGCCGGCCGCGACGCCAGCGCGGGGCGGTCCGAACCGCCCCCCGGGCCCGCTCCGGCGCAGGGGAGGGAAGCCATGTTGCGGTATGCGCTGTTCGGCTTCAGGGGACGTCTCGAGCGCCTGGCCTGGCTGGGCTGGCAGGTGGTGTCCCTGGCGATCGGGCTGGTGGTGACCGGGGTGGGCGGCGTGATGCTGGCGGCCGGAAACACCACCCATCATGCCAATACCGGCGTCGGTCTGGCGGTGCTTGTGCTCGGCGCGATCTGGCTGGTGTGGTCGAGCATGGCCCTGGGCGTCAAGCGCCTGCACGACATGAACCTTTCCGGCCTGCACCTGATATGGATCGGTGCCCTCGTTCTCGCCCCGGCCGTGCTGGCGCCGTGGTGGTGGGAAGCCGGCGTCGTCTGCGGCCTGCTCGGCCTCGTGGCCGGCCTGGGGATGGCCTGCCGCCCGGGCGATGCGGGCATCAACCGCTTCGGCGTGTCCGCGCTGCGCCGCAACGCCGCGCGCCGCCGCCTGGCCGAACAGCGCCGCCGCGACCGGCACGATCCCCCGGAGCTGCGCCGCGATCCGGCGCCGTCGGGGCCGGCCCGGCACGATCCGCCGACGCTGCGCCGCGAGGCGTGCCCGACCTAGGGGATTGACCCTGGCGTAAGGGCGCGAGAGGGAATTCCCGGCGAGCTGCGGGCGTGCGCATCTGAGGGATGCGCCCAGGGATTGTGGGTGAGGTCAGCGCCGCTGACCGGGCTTGTCTCGAAGCGGGGGTGTCGACCGGAACAGTCCCCGAAAGCACGTGTGGCGGGCGCGGATCGTCCTGCTGACGGCGGCCGCCCCGGCGAGGTCACGCCCTGGACGGGCCGGGCCATGGCGAAGGCCGCCGGCATCAGTCTCAACCCAGCGCATCTGGCGAGCCCACGGCTTGCAGCCGCATCGCATGCGCTGGTTCAAGCTGTCCAACGACCCGCAGTTCGTCGCCCTGAACGTGCTGGAAGAGAGCGCCATCGGCACCAGGAGGCCATCCGCTTCCTCGCCGACACCAACGCCGACCCGCGCCCCTTCCACGGGACCAAAGACCCCGACAAAATCATCGCCGCCGTCAGGTTCCTGTGCGGAGTCAAATGAACGAAGCTTTCTTGGTTCTTCTTTCTCGAAAGAAGAACATCTTGCTTTGCTTTTCTCCCGATTGCACAGGAACCGCCGCCCGGGCGGGTTCGTTCAGGAAGCAACCTCGTCTTCCGGCGCCTGATAGGCGCGCAGCCAGACCTCCACCGCCGCCTCCACCGAGGCCGCGATTTCGGTCTCGGTCGGGGCGGGGGTCATGCCGAGGGCGCCGCGCAGGAAGAGGTCTCCCCGGACCAGCGCGAGAAAGTGCTGGGTGGCGACCTCGGGGAGGCAGGGCCGCAGCAGGCCGCGCCGGCCGAGAAGGGCCACCCAGGGAGCCATGCGCGCGACGAAGCGGGCCGGGCCGTTGCGGTAGACGATCTGCCCCAGTTCGGGAAAGCGGGCGCGTTCAGCGATCACTACGCGCTGCAGCGCCAGCGTGCGCGAGCGTTGCAGAAAGCGCATCAGTCGCAGGCCGATGGCCAGCAGGGCGGCCCGCAGGTCGATTTCCTCTTCGGGAAAGAGGCTTTCGTCGTGCAGGCTTTCGCGCCCCCTCTCGGCGACGATGCAGCTGAACAGCGCGTCCTTGCCGGTGAAATAGGCATAGAGCGTGGCCTTGGAGACGGCCGCACGCCGGGCGATGGCCTCCATGCTGACCGCGCCATAGCCCTGGGCGAGAAACAGATCCTCGGCGGCCCGCAGGATCTGCTGACGCTTGGGCGACGTGGAGGAAGGGCTTTGCGTCTCTTTGTCCGACCGCATCGATCCATGAAACAACAAATTGCCGAGATCGTCAATGAGATGACTAAACTGAACAGTTCAGTTTTCTCTTGACGGACGCGGGGTCCCCACCCACCTTTCCGCCATGAGCCAGCCCCCCGATCCGGTCGCCCCGGCGCCGTCTCCCCGTCGCCCGCGTCCCGTCCTGCGTGCCTTGCGCCGGGGCGGGGCGGGGCTCGTCCTGTTGGCCGCCCTGGTGGTCGGCAACTGGTGGCTGCTGGAGGGCCGCTGGCTGGAAAGCACCGACAACGCCTACGTCCAGGGCGACATCGCCGTGCTGTCCGCGCGTATCGACGGCAACGTCATCGGCATCGACGTGGCCGACAACCAGCGCGTCGCCGCGGGGGCGCCGCTGATCCGCCTCGATCCTGCCGACTGGCAAGCCCGGCTCGACCAGGCGCGCGGAACCCAGGCCGAGGCACGGGCGGCGAGCGTCACGGCCCGCCAGCAGGTGGATGCGGCCCGCGTGGCCATCGCCACGGCGGAAGCCTCGATCGCCTCGGCCCAGGCGGAGCTGGTGCGGGCTTCGGCGGAGGCGGCGCGTTCCGGCACGCTGGCCGGTGCCGGCTGGACCTCGCGCCAAGCCAACGACCAGGCCGTGGCCGATCAGCGCAAGGCGGTGGCGCAGAGTGCCGCCGCCCGGGCCCAGCGCGAGAGCGCCACGCAGGCACTGGCGGTGGCCCAGGCCGAGGTGATCCAGGCCGAGGCCCACGAGATCACGACCCGCGCTGCCGAGGAGCTGGCCGCCAACAACCTCTCCTACACGACCCTGCGCGCGCCCTTTGCCGGGGTGGTGGGCAATCGAGCCGCCCAGCTCGGGGCCCATGTCGCGGCCGGGCAGAATCTGATCGCCCTCGCGCCGCTGCCGGAGCAGCTCTACGTGGTCGCCAACTTCAAGGAGACCCAGCTCGCCCGCATGCGTCCGGGGCAGCGCGTCTCCATCACCCCCGATATCGCCCCCGACGATGTGCTCACGGGCCATGTGGACAGCCTGGCGCCGGCCACCGGTGCGCTGTTCTCCCTGCTGCCGCCGGAGAATGCGACCGGCAACTTCACCAAGATCGTCCAGCGCGTGCCGGTGAAGCTGGTGATCGATCCGGGGCAGGGGGCTCGTGCGGGATGGCTGCGGGCGGGGCTTTCGGTCACGGCGGAGGTGGATACCCGCCCGGGCACGCCCCATCATCTCGGCCTGTTCGGCGCTCTGGGCGCTCGCCTTGGCCTGCGCTAGCGCGCCTCCGATGGGGGGCAAGGGAGAGTATCCCCTGCACGCGAGAGCCCGCCTGCGATTTCCCAAAACGCAGGCGGGCTCCGGTGTGATGCCGTGGGCTGCCGGTTTTTCAGGCGGCGCGGATGCCCGAGAGGAACCCGGCCACCTCGTGGGCGAGGGTCTTGGCGTTCTGCGACAGGTCGGCGGCCGCGTGCAGCACGGAGCCGGCGGAGCTGTCGGCGGCCTGGGCGGCATGGCTGACGTCGCCGATGCGGCTGGTGACCTCCTGCGTCGCCTGGGCGGTCTGCTGCACGTTGCGGGCGATCTCCTGGGTCGCGGTGCCCTGCTGCGTGACCTCGTGGGCGATTTGCGTGGAGATGGTGCTGACCTCGCCGATCATCGTGCCCACGCCCTGGATGGCCTGCACCGCCTCGCGGGTGGCCGTCTGGATCTGCTGGATCTGCGCGCCGATCTCGTCGGTGGCCCGGCTGGACTGGTTGGCCAGGCTCTTCACCTCCGAGGCGACGACGGCGAAGCCGCGCCCGGCCTCGCCGGCCCGGGCCGCCTCGATGGTGGCGTTCAGCGCCAGCAGGTTGGTCTGCCCGGCGATCGAGGCGATCAGCTCCACGACGCTGCCGATCTTTTCGGCGGCGCTCGAGAGGGCCTGGACGATCTCGTCGCTGCGCCGGGCGTTATCGGCGGCCTGCTGGGCCAGATCGGAGGAGTGGCCCACCTGGTTGTTGATCTCGGCGATCGAGGCGGAAAGCTCCTCGGCGGCGGAGGCGACGCTCTGCAGGCCGGAATTGGCCTGCCCGGCGGCAGCGGCAACCCCGCCGGCCTGGCGGCTCGAGGTCTGCGCCGATTCGTTCATGGCGCGCGCCGCCTCTTCCAGCGCGGCGGATCGCGAGGAAAGCTGGCTGACCAGGGCGCCGATTTTGTCCTCGAAGGTGGCGGCCATGCCGGCCAGCGCCGCATGCTTCTCCCGTTCGGAGCGGCTCTTGGCCTCCTCCTGCGCGGCGCGCAGGCGTTCCGTTTCGTGCAGCCCCTGCTTGAGGACCTCCAGCGAGCCGGCCATCGCGCCGATCTCGTCGCGCCGCCCGGTCTGCGGCACCTTCAGCGAGAGTTCGCCCTGGGCGATCCGGGCCATCGCCTGGCTCAGATCGCGGAAGGGACGGGTCAGGCTGAGGCTCACGCGCCAGGCCACCAGGGCGCAGATCGCCAGCACGATGCCGGCCAGGCCGAGGAAGCGCCAGGTATCGCGCCACATCACCGCATCGAGGTCGTCGATGTAGAGGCCGGTCCCCACGAAGAGATTCCATTCCGGGATCGGCGTGAAGGCGGCGCGCTTGGGCAGCGGGGTGCTCTTGCCGGGGCGAGGATAATAGTAGTCGAGGGTGCCGCTCCGGCCGCTCTGGGCGATCTCGGCCATCCGACGGATGAGCGGCAGATTGTGCGAATCGCGCAGATCCAGCCGGCTGGTGCCCTCCAGGCTGGGGTCGGGGCCGTTCACCACCGTGATGCCGTTGAAGTCGTAGGCGAACAGATAGGCGTCCGGGTCGCCGGCGCGCATCGGGCGGATGGCATCGCGCCACACCGTGAGCGCCTGCGCGTGGGTCAGCCGGCCGGCGGCCTCCTGGCGCTGGAGGTCGTGGGCCAGCGTCGCGGCGGCCTGGGTGAGCGACTGGAGCTTGTCGAGCCGGTCCGCCTCGAGGGTGCGCCGGTCCTGGACCAGCGCCAGCACGGTCAGCGTGACCAGCCCTACCAGGCAGCAGAGGACGATCGCTTGCAGGCGAAGGGCGATGCGCGGGTGGCAGAGCCTTTGCCACAGCCCTGCCTGAGCGGTTTTTTTCTGAACGCCTTGCGAACCGGACATTCCGCCAAACCTCTTTTTACAACGCAAACGATGCGGCAGGTGTCTGAAATATCCGTAAAGACCCCGGCATGACCCAGGCTCCGCCCCATCCCCGCCTGCGCGACTGGCTCGGCTTCATGTCCATGGTGGTGGGCATGTTCATGGCGATCCTGGATATCCAGATCGTTTCCTCCTCGATGACGGAGATCCAGGCCGGGCTCTCGGCGAGTCCCGACGAGGCGGCCTGGGTGCAGACCTCCTACCTCGTCGCCGAGATCGTCATGATCCCGCTTTCGGGGTGGCTCTCGCGGGCCTTCTCGACGCGGGTGCTCTACGTGGCCAGCGCGCTCGGCTTCACGCTGTTCTCGGCGTTGTGCGCCTCGGCGGGCTCGATGGGGGAGATCATCGTCTGGCGGGCGCTGCAGGGCTTCATCGGCGGGGCGATGATCCCCACCGTCTTCGCCACCGCCTTCCTGATGTTCCCCGGACGCGAACGGATGCGCGTGCAGGTGCTGGTCAGCCTGTGCGCCACCATGGCGCCCACCATCGGCCCGACCCTGGGCGGATGGCTCACCGACACGTTTTCCTGGCACTGGATCTTTCTCATCAACCTGCCGGTGGGGCTGGCGGTGGCCGGCGCGGTGTGGGCGCTGATCGACATCGACCGCCCGGACCCCTCCCTCCTGCAACGCTTCGACTGGTGGGGCCTGGTGCTGATGGCGGCCTTCCTCGGCAGCCTCGAATACGTGCTGGAGGAGGGCAACCGGTGGGACTGGTTCGACGACCGGTCCATCCAGGTCTTCGCGCTGGTCTCGACGGTGGGCGGGGTCCTGTTCCTGCACCGCATGCTGACCCATCCCGAGCCCCTGGTGGATCTCAGGCCATTGCGGGATCGCAACTTCGCGCTGTGCTGCCTGCTGATGGCGGTGATCGGCGTGGGGCTCTACGGCGCCGTCTATATCGTGCCGCTCTTTCTCAGCCAGGTCCGCCAGTTCAACAGCTATCAGATCGGCGTGGCCATGCTGGCCACCGGCGCGGTACAGTTCGTCACCGGACCGATCTCCGGGCGCGTCGGCTCCATGATGGATCTGCGGCGCATGGCCGCCCTCGGGGTGGTCTGCTTCGGCGTCTCGTGCTGGTGGCTCGCGACGCTGACCCATCTTTCCGGCACCTGGGAGATCATGGGAGCGCAGGGCCTGCGCGGCTTCGCGCTGATGTTCCTCTTCCTGCCGGTCAACCAGCTTTCGCTCGGCACGCTGCCGCGCGAAATGCTCAAGAACGCCTCGGGCCTGTTCAACACCATGCGCAATCTCGGCGGCGCCGTCGGCATCGCGCTGCTCGGCACGCTGCTGACCACACGCACCCATGTGCACTGGCTGCACCTGGCCGAGAACGTCACCTGGTCGCGCCCCGCGGT
>CALNAL010000416.1 GCA_937874445.1 uncultured Acetobacteraceae bacterium
GCCTTGGGGGGCAGCGGCGGCTTGGCGTCGGGGGGGATCGGGTCGACGTAGGGAGTTTCGGCCAGCCGCCGGGCGAGGTCGGCCTTGGCGGCGGCGAGAAGATCCTTGTCCTCGAAGAGGCGCACGGCGGTGGCGGCGATCACCTTGGCGGCGTGCTCCATGCCCTTGTGGGCGATGCCCGACTTGCCCTGGGCGGTGGCCTGCCAGGAATGGCCGGGCGTGCCGATGGTCCAGGTGGCGCCGCGCACCTGCACGGTGGGCACCACCCAGCTCACCGAGCCGACGTCGGTGGAGCCCACCAGGGTGCCGTCGCCGCTCTCGGGGGGGAAGATGCCGTCGCACAGCGCGACCCCCGGCCGCGGCACCTGGCCGAAGCGGGCGAGGGTGGCGCGCTGGTCCTCCAGGGTGAGAGTGGCCTGGATGGCGTGGGCGAAGGCCTGGTCGGCGGCGTCGTACTGCGGCGGGCCGAGGCGCTCGAGTTCGGCGTGCATCGCCGCCTCCAGCGGGTCGTTGCCGACCAGGTTGGCGTCCGCCGAGAGGAACTCGCAGGTCACCGCGGTCTCGGTCATCAGCGCCGCGCCCTCGGCGATTTTCTTCACGCGGGCGATCAGGGTCTGCAGCGTGGCGAGGTCGCGGGCGCGCACGAGGTAGCGCACGGTGGCATGGGCCTGCACGACGTTGGGCGCGATCCCGCCGGCGTCGGCGTAGGCGTAGTGGATGCGCGCGGTGGAGGGCATGTGCTCGCGCATGTAGTTGGTGCCGACGTTCAGCAGCTCCACCGCGTCGAGCGCGGAGCGGCCGAGATGCGGGGCGGCGGCGGCGTGGCTGGCGCGGCCGGTGAAGTGGAAGAACATCTCCGCGCAGGCCAGCGAGATCGGGTTGTTGACCCCGGCCAGCACCGCCGGATGCCAGCAGATGGCGATGTCCACGTCGCGGAAGAGCCCGGCATGGACCATGAATCCCTTGGCCGAACCGCCCTCCTCGGCGGGGCAGCCGTAGTAGCGCACGCGGCCGGGCAGATGGTGGCGCGCCAGCCAGTCCTTGACCGCCGCGGCCGCCATCAGCGAGCCGGCGCCGAGCAGATTGTGGCCGCAGCCATGGCCGCTGCCGCCGGCCACCAGCGGGCGCGGCTCGGCGATGCCCGCCACCTGCGAAAGGCCGGGCAGGGCGTCGTATTCGCCGAGGATGGCGATCACCGGACCGCCCTCGCCGGCCTCGCCGACCATCGCCGTGGGGATGTCCGCCACCCCGGTCGTGACGCGGAAGCCCTCCGCCCGCAGCGCCGCGGCGTGGGCGGCGGCGGCGTGCTCCTCGGCGTAGTTGAGTTCGGGGTGATCCCAGATGTCGTCGGCGAGGGCGGTGTAGCGGTCGCGCCGGTCGGCGACGAGCTGCCAGATTTCGGGGGCGTTCTGCATGGGGGGAGGGGAGCCTTTTCGCGCAAGACCAGAGGCTTGAAGAACGGCAGGTATGCCACGATCGTGCGCGGATGCAACCATATGGTGAGCGGGCATATGACGGGCGGTTTGACGGGCGACGGCGGGGGCTGACCGGCGTTCCGCGCGCGGCGGATCTGCTCGGCGGACAACGATTGCAGGCAGGGCAAGGCAGAGGCTGCGAAATGTTACCGCTCCCGCGGATCGGAGCGCCTATATGTCCCACCGAAAGCAACGACGGCCGGGTGGTCGTCGGCACGGAAATGGAACCGATACCATGAGCAGCAACCTCGCCTTCCGCTCCTCCGCCAATGGCGGCTTCTTCGCCCGCGTTTCCACCGGCCTGCGCGCCGGCGTGGCCCGCGTCGTCGAGCGCCGCAGCAACCACGTCGTCGGCCAGGCGCTGCTGCGCTCCGGCGACCCCGAGATGATGGAACTCGGGCGCCAGATCCTCGGCGGCCGCCCCGTCTCCGAAGTGTTCGGCAACTAAGCCTCGCCTGCTTCCCCCGAACCGGGGGAGCAGGGCCTCAGACGTTTCCGTGGCGCCAGCCGGCCGGAATTTCCGGTCGGCGGCTGCCAGCCTCCCGCCTCTGGAGCCTCAGGGCGCGCAACCTTCGTCGCGCAGCAGCTCCGCCACCGCCTCCGCCGGCACATTCGCCCGGGTGACGGCCTGGCCGATGCCCTCCACCAGCACGAAATTCAACTGCCCGTCGCGCATCTTCTTGTCGTGACGCATGTGCGCCATCAGCCGCGCCGCGGAGAGCCGGCGGTTGAGGTGCACGAGTTCCGCGGCCATGCCCAGACTCGCGATATGGGCCACCACGCGCTCGGCGTCCTCCGCCGGGCACAGGCCGAGCCGCGCCGAGAGGCGGAAGGCCAGCCCCAGCCCCAGCGCCACCGCCTCGCCATGCAGCAGCGTGCCGAAGCCCAGCTCCGCTTCCAGGGCATGCCCGAAGCTATGCCCGAGGTTGAGCAGGGCGCGTCCGCCGCTGGCCGCCGTCTCCCGCTCGTCGTCGGCGACCACCTTGGCCTTGAAGGCGCAGGCCTGCAGCACCGCCTCGGCCTGGAGCGCGGCATCGCCGGCCAGCAGTGCCGCGGCATGCGCCTCGCACCAGGCGAAGAAATCGGCATCCCCGATCAGCGCCGTCTTGACCACCTCGCCGTAGCCCGCCCGCAGCTCGCGCAGGGGGAGGGTGGCCAAAGTGGCGGTATCGGCCAGCACCAGGCGCGGCTGGTGGAAGGCCCCCAGCAGGTTCTTGCCCTGCGGCATGTCGATGCCGGTCTTGCCGCCCACCGAGGAATCGACCTGGGCGAGCAGGGTGGTCGGCACCTGCACGAAGGGCAGTCCGCGCAGCACCGTGGCCGCCGCGAAACCGGCGAGATCGCCCACCACGCCCCCGCCGAGGGCGATCACCGTGGTGCGCCGCTCCACGCCTTCCGCCAGCATCCGCTCGGCGAGCGCGCCGTATTGCGCCAGGCTCTTGCTGGTCTCGCCGGGGGGGATGACGATCGTCCGCGTCGTCACCCCGATGGCCTCCAGCCGGGCCGCCAGGGCGGGCAGGTGCAGGGCGGCGACGTTCTCGTCGGTGACCACCACCGCGCGCTTCTGGGGCAGCGCGGCGGCGAGCAGCCCGCCGGCGTGGTCCAGCAGGCCCGGCCCCACCACCACCTCGTAGGCGCCAGCGGCGAGATCCAGCTTGAGGCGGTGCGGGGGGCGATAGGCCTGGAGCGCCTCGGCCACCCGCACCGCCGCCGCGTCGGGGCCCTCGTCGCCGCCGTCCACTGCCAGATCGGCCTCGGCATAGAAGGGGTTGCGCGCCGCGGCGAGGCGGGCCAGCACCTCGGCCGCGTCCTCGCCGGCCAGCAGGGGGCGGTTGTTGCGCAGCGCCACGCGCCGGCGCAGCACCTCCAGCGGGCAGCGCAGCCACACGCTGACCGCCGCCTCGTGCACCGCGGCACGGGTCGCGGCGGCCATGAAGGCGCCCCCGCCGGTGGCCAGCACGATCGGCTCGCCGGCCAGCAGGCGCTGCATCACCCGCTGCTCGCCGGCACGGAATTCCGCCTCGCCGAAGCGGGCGAACAGCTCGGCGATGGTGCAGCCGGCGGCCTGCTCGATTTCAACGTCGGCGTCGCGGAAGGGCAGGCCGAGTCGTGCCGCCAGCCGGCGGCCGACCGAGGTCTTGCCGGCCCCCATCAGCCCGACCAGCACGATGCTGCGCTGCCCCAGCCACGCCGGCGGCGTCCCGCATTCCATGTCGCTCTTCAGGGGACGCCCATTTTCCTGCATTGTCGTATAATGCCTTGCCGTGTTGCCCTTCGGGAGCACAGAGGCTAGCACACGCGCGGCCGACGCCAACCGTCGGTCCTGCGTCGTCTGCCCTGAACGTTTTTTTGCGAATGACTTTCTGCGAGGCCGGGATTCCCATGCGCAATGTCTTTCTCATCGTGGTGGTGCTCGGCGCCTTGCTGATCGGCGGCGGGCTGGTGGCACTCGGCGCCTTCCCGCCGGCCGCCCATGTGCAGACGATCGAGAAGGTGCTGCCCAACGACCACTTCGCTCCCAAGACCTGAGGCGCCCTTCGTCGAGCGCCATCTGGAGGCGTTCCTCGAGGCGCTGGTGGCCGAGCGCAACGCCGCCGCCGCTACCGTCGCCGCCTATGCCGCCGACCTCTCCGACTTCGCCCGCTTCGCCGCCGGACGCGGGGAGGATCTCGCCGGCGCGGGGGCGGAGAGCGTCTCGGCCTATCTCGCCGCCCTCGCCGCCGCCGGACTCTCGGCACGCACCGCCGCGCGGCGCTGTTCGGCGCTGCGGCGCTTCTACCTGTTCCTGCTGCGCGAGCGGGTGCGGTCCGACGACCCCACCGCCCGGCTGGTTTCGCCGCGGCTGGCCCCGGCCCTGCCGCGCTATCTCACCGAGGGCGAGGTGGGGGCCCTGCTCGCCGCCGCCGGGACACCCCCCGCCGAGGGCGAGGAGGAGTCGGAGGTGCTCTCCCCGGAGCGCATGACGGCCGCGCTGGAGATCCTCTACGCCTCGGGCCTGCGCGTCTCCGAGCTGCTGGCGCTGCCGCGCACCGCCCTTTCGGGCGACGCCCAGCTGCTGTGCATCCGCGGCAAGGGGGGGCGCGAGCGCCTGGTGCCGCTCTCCGAATCCGCCCGCGCCGCCGCCGAGCGCGCCCGGCCGCGCCAGGGACGCTGGCTGTTTCCCGCCCTGCGCGACCCGCGCCGGCCGGTCAGCCGCCAGGTGTTCGCCCGCGCGCTCAAGCGGGTGGCGCTGGCCGCCGGGCTCGACCCCGCGCGGGTTTCGCCGCACGTGCTGCGCCACGCCTTCGCCAGCCACATGCTGGCCCACGGCGCCGATCTGCGCAGCCTGCAGACCCTGCTCGGCCACGCCGACATCTCCACCACCCAGATCTACAC
>CALNAL010000417.1 GCA_937874445.1 uncultured Acetobacteraceae bacterium
CGCGGAGCCAGATGAATAAAGTCCTTTTGCTTCTTTTCCTTCAGGAAAAGAAGACCTTGCCTTTGCTTCCCGTCCCCCGACTCTACGCCGGGGGCTTCTCGCGGGCGGGGGGATGCAGCACCTGGTCCATGCAATGCGAGGGGGCCTCGGGGGTGGCGGCGTGGAGGACCCGGGCCGGCACGCCGGCGACGGTGACATGGGCGGCCACGTCGCGCAGCACCACCGAGCCGGCGGCGATGCGGGCGTTTTCGCCCACGGTGATATTGCCGAGCACCTTGGCTCCGGCGCCGATCAGCACTCCGCGGCCGATCTTGGGGTGGCGGTCGCCGGCCTCCTTGCCGGTGCCACCCAGCGTCACGTCTTGCAGCAGCGAGACGTCGTTGCCGACCACCGCGGTTTCACCCACCACCAATCCGGTGGCGTGGTCGAGGAAGACGCCCGAGCCGAACACCGCGGCGGGGTGGATGTCGGTCTGGAACACCTCCGAGGAGCGGCTCTGCAGATAGAGGGCGAAATCGCGCTCGCCGTTGGTCCACAGGAAATGCGTCAGCCGCTGTGCCTCGATGGCGTGGAAGCCCTTGAAGTAGAGCAGCGGTTCGATGAGGCGCTGGCAGGCCGGGTCGCGTTCCAGCACGGCGGTGATATCGGCGCGCATGGCGGCGAGGAGGGCGGGGTCCGCGGCCGTCGCCCGGTGCCAAGCCTGCACGATCAGCGGCACCGAGACCACCTCGTTCTTCAGCCGGCTGGCCACGCGATGCGCCACCGCCGCCGCGTAGGAGGGCTGGTTGAGCACGCTGTCGAAGAACAGCGAGGCGAGCATCGGCGCGGCGGTGGCGGCCTCGGCGGCCTCGGCGCGCAGGCGGTCCCACAAGGCGTCCGTATCCGGCGCACAGCCCGCCCCTGCCCCCGGAACGGGGGAGGAAACCAGGGCCAGCTGGCCAAGGCTGTTGGGTGGCATGACGGTCGTCTCCCAGCCTCCGGCACCACTGCCGGGGTGTCAGGCCATATCGGTCTCGGGGGGGCGCGTTGCAATGCCTCCCCGGTGGCCACCCCCGGCGGGGGTCGCTACGGCGTGGGGAACAGCGCCTTCAGTTTGGCGGTCATGGCCGGGCTCAGCTTCTTGACCAGCCGGGCATTGTAGGAGCCCGACGGCATCGGGGCGATGGTCGGGTCCCGGGTCGGGTTGAAGGTGCGGATGTCGGGCTTGACCAGCTGCTGGGCCGCCACCGCGTAGCGGCGCGAGATCGCCGCCGGCGTGCCTTCCCGCACGGCGGGATCGACGTTGAGGGTCTCGATCGAGAGGGTGTGATCGCTGTTGAGAAAGATCCCGAAGGTGCGCAGCTGCTGGGGGAAATCGCGCAGCGAGGACGTCTCGACCTGCCAGAAGCCCCGTTCCGGCGCGCCGGCCGGGTCGGGGGAGAGGAAGGCCTTGACGGTGTTGAGGTGGCGGTGCCCGGCCAGCCACAGGAGCAGGTTCGGGTGGCTGTGGAGTTCGGCGAGCAGGTCGGGCAGCGTCACCGCGTTCTGCGGGTCGAGCCACCAGCTCATCTCGGAGCGGGGCTCGCTCGGCTCGACGCCGATGGGGATGTGGGCGGCGATGATCATCAGCTGGCCGGCGGCGTCCCCGGCGGCCAGTTCCTTCTTCAGCCAGGCCCAGCGCGCCGCGTCGAGGAACCCGTGGCCGTGGATGTCGTGCGACCCGTCGTCGTCCATCTGGGTGTCGTCGAGGGCGATCACCTTGAGCGGCACGCCGGCTTTCGGCACGAAGCTGTAGCAGGCGAAGCCCTTGGCGGCGTCGTCGCGGGCGAAGCCGTGTCCGGCCGGATGCGAGGTGGTGTCGAAGAACGCGCCCATCCACTCGGCGAGGCGCAGCGCGCGGCGGTCGGGGTCGGCGGCGACCTTCGGCGGGGCGGCGAAGGCCCCGGCCGGCCCCGCGAATTTGACGTCGCCGTACGGCTTCGCGCCGTCGAAGACGCCCATGTAGTAGGTGCGATCGACGATCCGCTCCGGGTTGGCGAGCACGTCGCCGGCGGCGAACACCTCCTCGGCGAGGTAGGACTGGCGGAGGTCGGCGCGCGGGCCGTGGTCCACCGAGACCGAGCCGAGCCAGAAATGGTCGTGGTTGCCGACGACCTGGTACCAGGGGATCGACGCGTCGAGCCCGGCGGCCTTGAAGGGCTTCTGGAAGTCGATGCGGTCCGCGCCGAGATGGGCGCCGGAGCTGGGGTGGATCGTCTTGCCGTCGAGGACGTCGATGTACCACCGGAGCTCGTTGTACTGGGTGCTGTTGGCGGCATCGCCGAGCGACAGGCCGAAGTCGAACGGCTGCTTCTTGTGCAGCAGGTTGACCGTCTGCACGGCGGCGTCGAGCACGTGCGTCGTGTAGAGCATCACGCCCGAGCACAGCGAGGTCGTCACCGCCAGCTCCGGGTGCAGGCGCTGGAGGTAGATGCCCTGGTTGGGCGCCTCCTTGTCGGTGATGTGGATGTCGCTGATGGTGAAGAAGGTGAGCAGACGGTGCTTGCGGTCGGCGGCGGCCGCCGCGTAGCCGGCCGGCATGAGATCCACCCGGGTTTCCGGCGTGGCGGCGGCGCCGTAGGTCCAGGTGCCGGCGCCGACCTGGCCGTACCGGGCGATGTCGTAGACCGCGACCTCGGTCGCGGGTGCCGGCCCCGGGGCGATCGTCCGCTCGGCCGTGGTCAGGACTTCCGGCGCGACGGGGTAGCCGGGGGGCGGGGTCTGGCC
>CALNAL010000418.1 GCA_937874445.1 uncultured Acetobacteraceae bacterium
AAGTCCTTTTTGCTTCTTTTTCCTTCAGGAAAAAGAAGCCTTCCCTTCCTTCCCGGCCAAACGACGCGCCATCACTCGGCCCAGTCCGGATCGCCGGTGAAGACGATGGTGAGCCACCGGTCCGGTCCCTCGCCGCCGATGGCCCGGCCGACCTCGTCGCGCAGCCGGTCCCACTCCGCGAGCGGGCGGGTGGCCGCGTCCGACGGGACAATGAAGTAGAGTTCGATGAAATGCGAGCGGCCACGCCGCGCGATATAGGCGCGGAACGACGAGAATCCGTGGCGCGCGGCGAAGTCCCGTGCCACGGCCTCGACCTCCGCCTGGAGGTCGGCCGGCGTGACCATGAAGATGTCGGCCAGGGACTGGCGCAGGGTCGAGACGGGCATTGGCAGCAGCACCAGGCAGACGCCGCCGAGGATGACCGGGTCGATGTAGGGGGCCATCCATTCCCACGCCGTTCCCTGCACCGCGAGCCCGAAGCCGAAGGCCACCAGCATGGCGCCGGTGATCGCGGCCGCCGAGATCCATCCCTTGATGTCGAGGCGGACGAACTCGCTGGCCACGGTGCGGTTGGCGCGTGCCGCCAGCCAGGCGGCGGCGAGGCAGACCACCACCGTTACGGAAGCGTACAGGGTGGCCAGGCCGAAGGAGGGAATGTGGCGGCCCGAGATCAGCCCCGCCGCGGCATCCACCAGCGCATAGACGACGATGCCGAGCAGCACCGTGCCGTTGAAGGCGAGCACCATCGGTTCGAGATGCCAGAACCCCATGGTGAAACGCTCGCGCAGCCGGGGCGGCAGCTTGCCTGTTTCTGTATGGAAACGAATCAGGCTGGCCACCGCCAGCGACAGCAGGCACATCCCCGCGTCCACCAGCGAATAGACGGCGTCGAACACCACCGCGACCGAGCCCGAGGCCAGCCCGCACCCCACGCCGAGCACGGCGATCGCCAGCGTCGCCGCGATGGAGGCGCGCAGGATGCCGCGTTCGTTGCCGAGGTCGAAGAAATCGCGCCCTGTCATGTCTCATCCCACGTCTTGCTGATCGCGATTCCCTATCCCGGCCGGGAAGGGAAGGAAGGCTTCTTTTTCCTGAAGGAAAAAAGAAGCAAAAAGGACTTTGTTCGTTTGGCTCCGCGGTTGGGACATGCGCGGAGCTTAAGGAACAAAGCTTTCCTGGTTCTCCTTTCTCGAAAGGAGAACACCTTGCCTTGCTGCCCTGCCAAACGGCCGCACGGCCACTGGCCATTTACAGAGTTGCGCTCGGGGAGAGCTGGTATCACCCGGCCTCGACGAGCACCAGGGCCGAGCGGAACGGTGCCGGGAGGCACACCCGCACACCCGCCTCGGTGGGAGCTGCATGTGCTCCCTCCAAATGTCGCACGCCCGCGCGCAGGCCCGGCAGGGGGAAGTCGCGTGCCGTGCCGCCCTCGAGGCGGAAGGCGAACAGCGCGCCCGCGTGGCCGTCCTTGGCCACGAACCACAGGGCCGCCCAGTCGCCGTGCCCGTCGCGCGGGGGGGCGGCGGTCAGCATGTACTGGTCGCCCTCCGCCACCAGGGCGCGCACCCGCGTGCGGTAGAGCGCGACGGCCTCGGCGGCCAGCGCGCGCTCCGCGGCGCTCCAGGTGTCGATCGGCGCGGAGAGCCCGAAGCTGCCCAGCATGGCCACATGCAGCCCGAAGGCGAGGTCGCCGCGCCGGTCGATGCCGTCCACGCCGCCCGTCACGCCCGAGTAGGCGCGCGGCGGCCAGTCCACCAGCCAGTCGTTGCAGACCACCGCCGGATGGGCACGCTGGATGCCGAAATGGGTGGCGAGCTTGGCCACCGCCTGCGGCTGGTCGGAGATCCAGTTGGTGTGCGCGTGCGCCAGGATTTCGGCGTCCATCCGGCTGCCCCCGGAGGCGCACATCTCCAGCACCAGCCCGGGAAATTCCGCGCGCAGGGCGTCCTGCAGCCGGTAGAGGCCGTGGACGTGCGCCAGCAGCGGGTCCTGCCGGGTCAGCGTCGCGGGCAGACCGGGGGCCCAGCCGCCGGCGCCGAGGTCGGCGTTGAAGTCCCACTTCAGCCAGACCGCGCCGCTCTCGCGGATCAGCCGGACCAGCAGATCGCGCGCCCATTCCCAGGCGGCCGGCACGCCGAGGTGGAGCAGGCCGCGCCCCGCGGCCGGCGGCGGGTGTCCGCCCGGATGGTGCAGCCACTCCGGGTGCTCGCGCCTGATCCGGGCGCGCGGCCCCACCGCCTCGGGCTCGCACCACAGGCCGAAGCCCATGCCCGCGGCGGCGCAGGCCTCGTGGAGGGCGCGCAGCCCGTGCGGCAGGCGCCGGCGCTCCACCTCCCAGTCGCCGACGCGCAAGTACCATCCCCCCTCGGGGCCCTCGTCCGGATCACCGGCCGTGGAGGCGAACCAGCCCGCGTCGAGCACGAACACCTCGCAGCCGATTTCGGCGGCGCGGGGAATCAGGGCCGCGAGGCGGGTCTCGTCGGGGGTCTCGTCGCAGACGTACCAGGTGTTGAACTGCACCGGGATCGGCCGCTGTGGGTCGGGCCGGCGGGCGCGCCGCCAGTCGTGCAGCCGGCGGGTGACGGCGTCGAGCCCCTCGGCCGACCAGCCGAGCAGCGCATCCGGCAGTGCCAGGCGCTCCCCTGCCGCCAGGCGGTGGTGCAGCCCCCAGGAATTGAGCCCGCCGGAGAGGGCGGTGGCACCCGCGCGCAATTGCGCCCGCAGGGTCCAGTTGCCCGACCAGGCCAGTTCGGCGAGGGCGCATCCCTCCGCGTCCGTGACGGCCAGCCAGGGCTGGAAAGTGAAGCCGGTCTTGCCGGCGCGGCTTTCCAGCAGCAGCGTGTAGGGGCCGCCGGGCAGGGTGCGCGTCTGTGCCTCCGCGCCCCAGTCCCCGGCGAGAAAACACACCTCCCGGGCCTCCCCGCGCAGGGCCGCCCACAGGCTGGCGGCGGCGTGGATTTCCACCTCCGCGCTGCCTTCCCCTCCGGTGTGGCGCAGTTCGGTGCGGCGATGCAGCAGGCCCGTTGCCGCGTCCACCTCGAAGCGAAGGGTGCAGGCGAGCGGCGCTTCCTCGGCCGCGAGGTGGATCTCGAGCCCCTTCGTCGTGGCCCCCTCCGTCGTGGCCCCCTCCGTCGTGACCAGTACGCGCGGGGCGGTCCAGCGCAGCGGCACCCCGTGGGCTCCGGCGACGACCAGGGCCGCCGAGCCGGCATTGTCGCGGATTTCCCAGGCCCGCCAGCCCGGCCACAGGGGCGGCGGCTCGGCGATGTCGGGGCCGAAATACGGGCACAGCAGCGCCCCGTCCCGCAGGCATACGTCGAAGCGGCATTCGTCCCAGCGCAGGGTCCAGGCCGTGCCGTCGGCCTGCGCCGCGATGCGGAGCGGTTTCCTCATGGGCACCAGACTACGCGCCGGCACGGGGGGAGGGAAGGAAAGGAAGGTCTTCTTTTCCTGAAGGAAAAAGAAGCAAAAAGGACTTTTCCCCATTTGGCTCCGCGTCCGACACAAGCGCGGAGCCCTTAATGGATGAAGCTTTCCTGGTTCTCCTTTCTCGAAAGGAGAACACCTTGCCTTCCCTTGCTTTTTCAGACCTCGCCGCGCCCGATCACTCCGCATGCGTCCGGTGCCGGCGATGGGCCAGCGGCGGCGCGGCGGTTTCCGGCATGAGCAGGCCCACCAGCCCCAGGGCCAGCAGCCCGGCGCCGGCCAGCGTGGCGAAGGCGGCGGCGTGCCCGAAATGGTCGGAGACCAGGCCGGTCAATGTGGTGCTGGCGGCGGTGCCCAGTCCGGCGGCCAGGCCGAGCAGGCTCAGGCACAACGTGTAGTAGCCGCTGCGCCGGGTCAGATCGGCGGCGACCAGGGAGAGCATCATGCCGAAGATCGCGCCGCCGACTCCCTCCAGAATCTGGGCCGGCACCAGCCCGGCGGAGCTGCCGAGCAGCAGAAACAGCAGGTTGCGCAGCGGCAGCGTGGCAAAGCCGGCCAGCAGCACGCTCCGCCGTCCGAAGGCGTCGGAAGCGCGGCTGATGGCCGGCGAGATCGTCGCGGCGACGATCTGCGGCAGGATGGCATAGGCGGCGATCGCCAGTCCGGAGCGTCCCCCCATCTGGTGATCGACGGAGACGGTGACGATCTGCATGGCCCCGGAGCTGGAGAAGGCATAGGCGGCGATGCACAGGGCGAAGATCAGCAGCCTCCGGTCGTGCAGCAGGGCCTGCCAGCCGACCCGGCCCGGGCCTGCGGGCGCGCCATGTTTCGGCGGAAGGGCATGGCGCGCCCCCTCCGGCAGAACCCCCAGATGCGAGAGATGCACCCGGTCCGGCCGGATGGCGGAGACCGCCCAGAGCGTCGGAGCGGCCATCGCTGCGGCCAGCAGCAGGGTGAAGAGGGGGGAACCGGCATCGAGGCACAGGCCCATCGCCAGCGCCCCGGCGGCCGCGCCCAGCGAGCCGAAACGGGAGTTGCGCCCCACCCGGTCGGCGAAGCGGGACCGCCCCGCCACGGTCAGGCTGATCGCCGAGACCGCCGGGGTCAGCAGGCTGGCGGCGGCGGCCTGCAACAGCAGGGCGAGCAGCACCGGCACGAAGCGCGGCGCCAGCGCGATGGCCAGCGGGGGCAGGGCCAGCACCGCCACGGCCAGCGCCAGCGCCCTCCGGCGGTGCGCCTCGAGCAGATCCACCAGCAGGCCGGCCGGGACCTGGAAGGCCATCCCGGCAACGGTGCTGGCGGTGAGCAGCAGGCCGATCTCGCCCTGCGTCCAGGCATGGGAGGCGAGGAAGACCGGCAGAAAGGCGCCGTACAGGGCCCCGGAGAAGGCCAGCAGCAGGTTCACGCCATCCAGGCCGTGGTCGAACGGCCGGTAGCGGGTCTTCTCGCGAAAGGCATCCCTCAGCCGCTGCATCCGCGCCTCGCCTCGTTCTCTCCCAGGAGGACATAGACGCATCCGGCCGCCGGCGGCCACGCTTTCCGTGCACCGATGCGGGAGAGGCGTTTCGCCGGCCCCGTTCCTGTCGCATAGTCGCGCGTCTCGTTCCTCAATGGATGCCGCAGATCCGCATGGACACGCCTCACGAGCTGGAAATTTTCATCGTCGCCCCGCCCGGGCTGGAGGCCGTGCTGGCCGAGGAGGTGCGGGCCGCCCATTTCGCCGCCCCCCGCGTCATTCCCGGCGGCGTGCTGACGAATGGAGACTGGCCGGAGGTGTGGCGGGCCAATCTGGTGCTGCGCGGCGCGAGCCGGGTGCTGGTGCGGGTGGTTGCCTTTCCGGCGGTCCATCTGGCCCAGCTCGACAAGCGTGCCCGCCGCGTGCCCTGGGGCGACTTCCTGCGCCCGGACGTGCCGGTGCGCGTCGAGGCCGCCTGCCACGCCTCGCGCATCTACCACGCCGGCGCGGCTTCCGAGCGCATCGGGCGGGCGATCACCGAGGAACTCGGGGCCCCGCTCTCGCCGGAGGCGGCGCTCGGCCTCAAGGCGCGCTTCGACCACGATCTCTGCACGATCAGCCTCGATACCTCCGGCGAGGGGCTGCACCGGCGCGGCCACAAGGAGGCGGTGGGCAAGGCGCCGCTGCGCGAGACGCTCGCCGCGCTGTTCCTGCGCGCCTGCGGCTACGACGGGCACGAGACGGTGGTCGATCCGATGTGCGGCTCGGGGACCATCGTCCTGGAGGCGGCCGAGATCGCCGCCGGCCTGGCGCCGGGGCGGGACCGGAGCTTCGCCTTCGAATCGCTGGCCGGATTCGACCCCACGGCCTGGCAGAGCCTGCGCGCCACCGCCTGCCCGCCGCCCTCCGAGCCGCCGGCCCCGCGCTGCTTCGGCAGCGACCGCGACGCCGGCGCGGTGGCCATGAGCCAGGCCAACGCCGCCCGCGCCGGGGTCGCCGCCTGGACGGCGTTCCGCCAGGCCCCGGTCAGCGATCTCGCCGTGCCGGAGGGCCCGCCGGGGCTGGTGCTGGTCAATCCGCCCTACGGCACGCGCATCGGCGAGCGCAAAAGCCTGCTGCCGCTCTACCAGGCGCTGGGACGCACCCTGCTCGGGCGCTTCTCCGGCTGGCGGGTGGGCGTGCTGACCACCCAGTCCTTCCTCGCCGAGGCCACTGGCCTGCCCTTCGGCGCGCCGGTCGGCCCGGTGCTGCACGGCGGCCTGCACGTCTCGCTATACGTCACGGGGCCGCTGCCCTGAGTGCGTCCGGGGCGGCACGGGGCGGCAAGGCAAGGAAGGTCTTCTTTTCCTGAAGGAAAAGAAGCAAAAGGACTTTATTCTT
>CALNAL010000419.1 GCA_937874445.1 uncultured Acetobacteraceae bacterium
GAAGTGCATGCCGGCCACGGGCTGGACTACGACAATGCGCCGCCGCTGGTGGCGATGCCCGAGGTCGTCGAACTCAACATCGGGCATTTCCTGATCGGCGAGGCGATCTTCGTCGGGCTCGCGGCGGCGATCGGGCGGATGAAGGACGTCATGCGGCGATAGGGGGGGCTGCCGCCGGGAGAAACGGCGTATCCTCCCGATCCTGGAACGTTTTCCGGAGGCGGCGTTGTGGGCGCGGGGTGTGGTGGCGTTGGCGCTGCTGGGGGCAGTGGCCGGGTGTGCCGATCTGGCGTCGTGGCAGGATGTCGCCGGACCGAAGCCGGAGCATAGCTGGAAGCTGGAATCGGGCAGCGGCACGATGGTCGCTCCCGGAGTGGTGCTGACGGCGCGCCATGTGGTGGAGAGCTGCAAGGCCGTGCGTGTCACCTCGGCGAACGGCGTGGTGCGGGCGGCGAGCGGGCGGGTCGTGGCTCGCGGCAGGGAGCGGGATGCCGATCTTGCGCTGGTGAGGCTGGACGGCCCGTCCCCGGACGTGCCGGCGGCGCATTTCGCCGCGCTGGCCTGGCCGGATGACGCGGTATTCGCCGACTGGACGACGAACCTGGCGGTGCCGACTATGGAGTCGGGGCGTTTCGTCGGCCTGGGATACCCGGGCAGGATTCATGGCATCGAACCGGTTGTGACCCCGCTGCACGGGCTGGTGCCGCTGAACCCACACGAGGTCGGGCCGATGCGCCGTTATCTCGTCTTCGGCCGGTTGCAGCCTGGCGACAGCGGCGGGCCGGTGATCGACAGCGACGGGCGCGTGGCCGGAGTGATGGTGGGTGCGGCGTTGAACCTGCCGGAACTGTTCGCCCGCAGCGCCATCCTGCGCGAACTGCCGGCGGCCCGCGACGGCGTGGGGACGGCCATTGCCGACGCGGAGGCGATTGGATTTCTGCGCCGGGCCGGCCTCGCGCCCCAGACCGGCCCCGAGCCCCCCACAGGATCGGCGGTGGCGCAGGCGCGCGCCAGCCTGGTGCGGGTATTCTGCTGGAACTGACCCGGCTTCCTTCGCCGGAATTCCGGGGCTGCGGGGAGCGCGGAGCCTAGCGGAGGAAGCTTTCCCGGTTCTTCCCTCTCGAAGATAAAGAACTTCTTCTCTTGCTATCATTCCTGCGGCTGGCGCCACAGGAGGCGTGGGCCTTCTTGCCCCGTTCAGCCGCGCGGATGGGTGCGGTGCCACACCTCCAGCAGGTGCGTCGGATCGACCGCCGTGTAGCGCTGGGTGGTGGACAGGCTGGCGTGGCCCAGCAGCTCCTGGATCGCGCGCAGGTCGGCGCCGTCGGCCAGCAGATGGGTGGCGAAGGAATGGCGCAGGGCGTGCGGCGTGGCGCTCTCGGGCAGGCCCATGCGCACGCGGAAATTGTGCATCGCCCGCTGCGCCATGGCCGGGTTGAGCGGGCCGCCGCGCGCGCCGGTGAACAGCGGCGCCTCCGCCAGCGGCGCGGGATGCAGCTTCAGCCAGGCGGCGATGGCCTGGCGCACCACCGGCAGCACCGGCACCAGCCGCGGCTTGGATCCCTTGCCCAGCACGCGCAGCGGTGCATCGGTGCCGGGGCGGGGAGAATCGGCGACCCGCAGCGCCAGGGCCTCGGAAATGCGCAGGCCGCAGCCGTAGAGCAGGGTGAACAGCGCCGTGTCGCGCGCGTCCGCCTCGGGGGTGGCGGCCTCGATGCCGATCTCCTCGGTGACCTCCACCGCCTGCGCGCGCGAGAGGGGTCGGGGCAGGGGGCGATGGTAGCGCGGGGTTTCCAGCAGGCGCAGCTCGGCGTTCTCCACCCCCATGCGCGCGGCGAGAAAGCGGAAGAAGCCGCGCAGCGCCGCCAGGTGGCGCGCCCGCGTCGGCGCCGTGGCGTTGCGCCCGTGCGTGCTCTTGTGCGGATCGCTGCTGCCCCGGGTGGCCAGGGCGGCGAGCCAGGCGCGGAAATCGGCCACCCGCAGCCCGGCCAGGGCGGCGAGGTCGGGCTCGGCGCCGAGGTGGCGGGTGAGGAAGCCGAGAAAGGAATCGGTGTCGCGCCGGTAGGCTTCCACCGTGAGGGGGGCGGTGCGGCGCTCGTTGGCGAGCCAGGCGAGCCAGGCCTCGCGGGCGGCCCGGGCAGGAGAGGAGGGGGCGCTGCCGGAAGAAGAGGGGCCGGAAAGCTGCATCCGCTGGTTGTCCTTTCCGCGCATCTCCTGCGCGCCCCCGGCCGGGGGGGCCTGTCGCGGGCGGGGAAAATCGTGCAGAGCATAGCGGATGCAGGGCAGGGATCAAAAGTCGGGTGAGCGCGTGACCGGAAGAGAGAGCCGCGTGCCGGTGCTGCTGCCCTATCCCTTCGCCGGGCCGCTCGACTACCTCGTGCCGCCGGAGAGTCACGGGGGGGAAATGGATGTCGCGCCGGGCGAGGTCGTGCGGGTGCCGCTGGGGCGGCGAGTCGCCCTCGGCGTGGTGTGGGACGGCGCGCCCGGCAGCGACGTGCCGGCCGAGCGGCTGCGGCCGATTCTCGACGTCCCCGAGGCCGAGCCGATGCGGGCCGACCTGCGCCGGCTGGTGGCCTGGATGGCCGCCTACACCCTTTCCCCGCCCGGCGAGGTGCTGGCG
>CALNAL010000420.1 GCA_937874445.1 uncultured Acetobacteraceae bacterium
TTCTCCCCCGTCGCCGCCACTTTCCCCCGTCAAACTTGCCTGACTCGCGCGGCGCGAACCCGTGCCCATAACATTCCGTATTCGTAACATAATGGGTGCAGGGACAATGTCCCTGCCAGGTCCAGGGCAGCGCCCTGGCGGGGCGCGGGGCGGAGCCCCGGCCGGCGGCACGCCGGCACGTCGCACGAAGGCGCTCCGGATTTTCGGGGGCCCCGGTGTGGCGACACGCCTCTCGTTGCCGGGTAGTGACGCAATCGGAGTGAACGCCTAGGGTTATGGCCCGCAACGGGCCGGGCAACGATGATCGCGAAAGGCGTTGGGTGGTGAAAAAGGGACCGCTTCTGTGGGGGCCGGTGGCGGTAGTGGTGATCGCCGGGGCCTTGTGGCTCTGGCGGACCGGCATGCCCGGCCCTGCGACCCCGGTCGTCGTTCCGGCTCCGGCCCCGAAGGCGGAGACGGCCAGGCCGGCCTCCGTGGCGCCGGCCTTCGACATCGTGCGGGTGGCGCCCGACGGGTCCGCGGTGGTGGCCGGCCGCGCCATGCCGGGCGCACAGGTGAGCCTGCGTGCCGACGGCCAGGAGATCGCCACCGCGCGGGCCGACGCGCAGGGCCAGTTCGCCATCGTGCCCGACAAGCCTCTGGCGCCGGGCGGGCGGACCTTGACGTTGCAGGCGCAGGGATCGGGCGGCCAGATGGTCGCCGGCGCGGCCCCGGTGGTGGTGGTGGTGCCGGAGCGGCAGGCCACCGCGGCGCCCTCTCCGGGCGCGGTGGCGGTGCTGGCCCCTCCCGATGCCGCGCCCAGCCTGTTGCAGGCCGCGCCCCCGCCCAAGGATTCCCGCCTGGGGCTCGACATCGTGGACTACGACGAGCACGGGGCCATCCGCTTCTCCGGGCACGCCCAGCCGGACGCCGCTCTGCGCCTCTATGTCGATAACACCCCGGTCGGCGAGGCCCGCGCCGGGGCCGACGGAAAATGGACGCTGGTGCCCTCCGAGGGGAATGTGCCGGCCGGCCAGCACCAGCTGCGGCTGGACGAGCTTGGCGCCCAGGGCAAGGTGGTGGCGCGCATCGAGCTGCCCTTCCTGCGCAGCCTGATGGCCGGCCAGGAAGTGCCCCCCGGCCGCGTGGTGGTGCAGCCGGGCCAGAACCTGTGGCGGATCGCCCAGCACGCCTATGGCCACGGCATCCGCTACTGGGTGATCTATCGGGCCAACCGCGACCAGATCCGCAATCCCGACCTGATCTATCCGGGGCAGGTGTTCTCCCTGCCGGCCGGCCGGGAGGCCGCGCCGCCGCCGGTTGCCGTGCCGCCCATGCCGGCCGGAATGGTGACGCCCTCCATGCCCGCCTCCTCGGCGAGCAAGTCGAGATAGGGCGCGAGCCGGAGCAGGAACAGGGTCAGCTCGGCGATCAGCGTCTCGGCCCGGGCGGGCAGGGTGAGGGGGATGTGCACCTCGGCGCGCAGGCTGTGGTCGGGCTGCAGGATCGCCTGCCAGCCGGACGGCATCATCGCCGGGAGGGCATGCAGCAGGGCGAAGGTGTGGGGGCGGTACGCGAACGCCCCCCCTCCTCCCGGCTGGCTGGTGCTGCGCCCGGTACTGACGACGCGCCCCAGCGTGGTGGACAGGACAAGCTGTCCGTCGGACGCCAGGCGGGCCTGGACCCAGTGCCCCTGCCAGCACAGGCGGAAGGAGGGAAAAAGGTCCGGCGTGCCGGGGCTCAGCCCCCCCTTGTCATCAATGCGGAACGGGCCAAGGGAAAACGGCACATCGAGCGGCATAGTGACCTCCTGGTCAGGAGCCAATCCTTGCCGCGGGAGAGTGAAGCATCCATAAACGCGCATTCCTCAGCACGGCGCCTACGGGGTGCCGCTTTCGTGGGATGACACCGGAGCGCCATGTCTCTCGCAGCCAGCTTTCGCCTCGTTCTCGCCCCGCCGCATCGGGCCGGCTATCCGTTCCTTCTCGGCGGGGTCGTGGTGACCCTGCTCGGACTCGCCGTGGCGGCCTGGCTTGCCTGGATCGGCGCGGTCTTCACTCTGTTCTGCTTTTATTTCTTCCGTGACCCGGAGCGCTTCACGCCGTCGCGGCCTGGGCTGGCGGTCGCCCCCGCCGACGGACGCGTGTGCGCCATCGGCCCGGCGGTGCCCCCCCCGGAGCTGGACCTCGGCCCGCAGCCGCGCTGCCGGGTATCGATCTTCCTTTCGGTGCTCAACGTCCATGTCAACCGGTCGCCGGTCGCCGGCACGGTGACGCGCATCGCCTACCGGCCGGGCAAGTTCGTCAACGCCAGCCTCGACAAGGCCAGCGAGGACAACGAGCGCAACGCCCTGGTCCTGCGTCTCGCCGACGGGCGCGACGTGGCGGTGGTGCAGATCGCCGGTCTGATCGCCCGGCGCATCGTCTGCAACGTGCGCGAGGGCGGGCAGCTGCTGGCCGGCGAGCGCTTCGGCATCATCCGCTTCGGCAGCCGCACCGACCTCTATCTGCCGCCCGACGTGCAGCCGATCGTGGAGGTGGGGCAGATCATGGTGGGCGGCGAGACGGTGATCGCGGAGCTGGACCGATGAACGACGGGCACCCCAATCCCTGGCCCCCCAAGGGGCACATGCAGCGGTTGAGGCACCACTTCCGGCCGCGCAACCGGCCGCGCTTCAAGGGGCCCTCGTTCAACCGCGTGGTCCCCAACCTGCTGACCATGATCGGCCTGTGCTGCGGGCTGACGGCCATCCGCTTCGCGCTCGCCGGCCGTTTCGGCGCGGCGGTGGTGGCGATCGTGGTGGCCGGATGCATCGACGGGCTGGACGGGCGCATCGCCCGCCTGCTCAAGGCCACCTCCCGCTTCGGCGCCGAGTTCGACAGCCTCGCCGACTTCCTCTGCTTCGGCGTGGCCCCGGCGATCGTGATGTACCTGTGGTCGCTGCACGTCGCCGGCGGCTACGGCTTCATGCCCTGCCTGATGTTCGCGGTATGCATGTCGCTGCGGCTGGCGCGCTTCAATGCCGCGCTGGACGCGCCGCACCCCGCCTATACCTACAATTTCTTCACCGGCGTGCCGGCTCCCGCCGGTGCCGGCCTCGCGCTGTTCCCGCTGTTCCTCGGCCTGGAGGGCAAGTCGCTCGGCTGGGAATGGCTGGAGGCCCTGGCGCATTTCCCGCTGTTCTGCGCGCTGGTGCTGGCCGGCACCGCCGTGCTGCTGGTTTCCACCCTGCCGGTGTGGAGCTTCAAGAACTTCAAGGTGCCGCACGAATACGTCCTGGCGCTGATGCTGGGTGCGGCGCTCTACGTCGCCCTGCTGGTGGCCGACCCGTGGGCGGCGCTGGCCGCGGCCGGCGTGCTCTACCTCGGCATGCTGCCCTTCAGCGCACGCAGCTACCGCCGGCTCAAGCGGGCGGCGGAGGCCGAGGCGGAGGAGGATGCCGGGGAGACGCCCCGGCCGGTTTCCGGCACGCCCTGATCGTAGGCAAGGAAGGAAGGTGTTCTCCTTTCGAGAAAGGAGAACCAGGAAAGCTTCATCCGTTAAGGATTCCGCGTCTGTGTCACGCGCGGAGCCAAACGGGCAAAAGTCCTTTTTGCTTCTTTTTCCTTCAGGAAAAAGAAGCCTTCCTTCCTTCCCGGCGTGCCCGCCGGACAGAAAAACCCCGTGCCCTGCGAGGCAGG
>CALNAL010000421.1 GCA_937874445.1 uncultured Acetobacteraceae bacterium
GCAAGCCCGGACGGGCTTTCACATACCATCACGCAGCACTCGGCCAGTCGGAGACATACCCCTCGGCACCGGCGAATCCATGACCGCCGTGCGCGTCGAGGAACGCCTGAGTATCAGGGTCGAGCGCCGGTCCCTCGCCCGGCACCGACAGATCGGGCACGGGCGTCTTCGACACGTCCCTGAGCGACTTCCTCGCCTCATCGGTCACCACGGAGCCGGACAGCTCCACGCGCGGAGCGGGAGCGCCGCCGGGTACCTTCTCCGGGTCAAATTCAAATTCGAACCCGACAAGGGAAGCGCGGCCACGTCCCGGCTTCTTCTTCAGGTACTTGCGATGCACCTTCAGATTCAGCAGAGGTCCCAACTCCTCCTCAATCGGCTTAAGAACATACTTGTTGATTTCGCTCGGCCGATACGATTTGGGTACGTCGAGCAGTCGGCGGAAGTCCTCAAGGCTGACCTTCCACACACCGGTTTGTCGGTACTGCTTGAGCCTCCTGTAGCACTCCTTGGCGTAGCTGGAGTGCAGGGCCGTGAACTCGGCCAGCTCGAAGCGGGTGAACTGCGAGGTGAGGTCGTTAAGCAGGAACGAGAAGCGCGAGTTCACCGATACGGTGAGTGTGCGTTTGGTCGGGCTGGTGACGAAGCCTGCGAACAGGGCGAACTGGATGATGTCGTGCTCTTCGTTCTGGAACTCGAAGTTGAGCGCGAGCAGGCGACGGTTCACATTGGCAATCTGCTTGGCGAACTCATCGTTGGTCATGTTCCTCTGAAGTCCGGCCAGCCGCTTCAATTCTTCGAACGTGAACGCCACCTCGTCCGTGCCCTTGTCCCGCACGCGAGACGCGATGGCCATCAGCAAATCAAGATCGAGCGCGGTGAACTTGCGCAGCGCCTGATTGTTGAACTGGTTCGAGTACTTCACGATCTCATCGGACATGACTGCATTCTACCATAAAAACGAGATTTTTATATTTTCTACCCTTTATTCTCCCAAAACCTCGTTTTTATTCCTCAAAAGCGTCCTTTATTCTCCCAAAACCTCCCCTAAATAATTCCCAAAATCTCCCCTTTAATCTCCCATTTTCTCCCCTTTAATAGTGCGTTTCCCCTACTGCCGTAAGGCCTGCGGGGAGTCTAAAAGAGTACAAAAGATTCTATAAAAAGGGGCTCCGCCCCGATGAAGAGAAGAAACCGACTCAGTTCCAAGGCTGCTGCTGCCATTGCTGTGGCTGTTGGAATCCGGGCTGGTAGCCATAGCCCGGCTGCTCCTGTATCTGAGGCTCTTGGGGCAGGTCACGAACCTGTTCCCGCAGCTCACCCGCCGACTCAGCGCTGGGGAGCCTCACGCCCGCGTCAGAGGCCCATGCGCGCAGTTCGGCGGCATGGGCCTTGAGCATGTCCAGCAGCCTTTGCCGGTTGCCCTCGTCGTTCCAGACGCCCTCGTCGTAGCCAA
Organism: uncultured Acetobacteraceae bacterium; assembly: GCA_937874445.1. GTDB lineage: Bacteria > Pseudomonadota > Alphaproteobacteria > Acetobacterales > Acetobacteraceae > Rhodovastum. The sequence goes on from CALNAL010000421.1 coordinate 1,457, forward strand.
GCACGCCCTCGTTGGAGAGGATGCCGCCCAGCCGGATGATCAGATGGGTGCGCCGCTTGCGCGCCTTGGCGTTCTCCCTAGCCACGATGCGCTGTTTGCGCGCCCTGAGCTGCTTCATCCGGCGCTCGATGTCGGCCATCTGCTCCTCGACGCTCCTGGTCATCGGTTCCTCCCTGCGTTCCGTCGGTTATCAATCAGGACGCTAGACCCCACGGCAGCACGGCACGGGGCACGGCGTCTACACACCAAACCTAAACCCGGAAGAACGGAGCCGGTTTGGACATCCAAGCCGCGAGGGCGAAGCGTTCATCAATGCCGAACGTGCCGCCCCCGCCGATTTCCGCGCGCATGACGGCCACGGGAGGGAAACACCGACCGGAAAAGCCTCTTCGCAAGCTGCCGCAGCTTGCGAAGAGCAGCCGAGAGGATCAGCCTTGCCGCAGTCTCAGGAAACTCCCCGTAAATCAATCCCATGAATCGCCAAGCCCATTGCATAAGAGCATCAGAAAATTCGTCCATGCACCGCTCTATGCGTCGACCGACACGCCGGTAACGGAACCATCCCCGCAAGGTCAGGTGGAAGTCCCTCAATTTCATTGAGGGCGCACTTACATGTTACCGGTGGTAACATTCAGCGTAAGCGCGCTCTCCCGAGGGGCCACTCCGTGGGGGCCAAGCGTGCGCCGCTTGGATCCGCGCCCCGTCCCGGCGGGGTGCCGGCCACCTCCCCGGTGGAGGGCCAACGGGCCTCCCGGCCCTTTGGATTCCCGGAAAGGAGTACAGTCCCGTGGCGATCTACTCGTTGCACGTGTCGAACGTGAGCCGTGCCGCCGGCTCCAGCGCCGTCGCCTCCTGCTCGTACATCACCTCGCGTCGGATGCGCGACGAGCGCACCGGCGAGGCGTTCAACGGGTTCGGCCGCAGGGAGCGCGTCGAGCATGTATGCACGATGCTGCCCGAGGGCGCGCCCGGCGAGTACCTCGACCCGGAGCGTTTGTTCAACGCCGTCGAGATGGCCGAGAAACGTTCCGACGCGAGGCCCGCGAAGAAGATCATGGTCGCCCTGCCCCGCGAGTTCGACGCCCGCGAACGCTTCCGCGCACTGGAGGACTTCATCTCATGGAACATCACGGCCAACGGCTACGCCTGCACGTACGCCATCCACACCGACAAGGACGGACGTAACCCCCACGCGCACATCCTCGTCGCCAACCGGCGCATCGACCCGAAGACCGGCAGATGGGCGGCGAAGAGCCGCAGCGAGTTCGCGTTGGACGCCAACGGCCGGCGCATCCCCGTCATCGACCCCGACACCGGACGGCAGAAGATCGGCGCCAGAAACCGCAAGGTCTGGAAGCGCGTCAACGTGAGCAACAACCCCTTGGACTCCAAGGAGTTCCTCGAAAGGCTCAGGCGCGAGTGGGCCGACTCCTGCAACGCCCTGCTCCCCGGATACGCCGTCATCGACCATCGGAGCTTCAAGGCGCGGGGCATCGAACGCATCCCCACCATCCACGAGGGATACGCCAGCCGCGAGATGGAGAAACGCGGCGGCAGGGGCGACCTGTGCGAGGAGAACCGGCGCATCCAGGCCCTGAACCGGCTCCTCGACGCGCTTAGGGCCATGATCGGGCGGCTCTCCGACCAAGCGCAAGGCATCCTGACGGCCGTCAAACGCCGCCAACGGCCCTCAGGCGCGCCACAGGCCCCTTCAAGCCCTGAACCGGCCGAAAGGCCACAGGAACGCCCGCAGGCTCGTGAAACGCCGCCACAGGCCCCGCAGGAACCCCCGAAGCCCATCAGGACGAAAAAGGCGCTCACCGACAGGTTCAAGACACGGCTTGACGAGCGGCTGGCCGAAAACGAACGCAAACAGGCTGAAAAACAGGCCGAACCCGACATGGAGGAGACATGGGACCTCTCCGACCCCGCCGACCCGCTCAACATCGGCATGGGCTGGGGCACGGGAGGCCACGGACTCGGCCTGTGAGAACGCCGGGAACGCAAAGGGCCGGCATCCGAAGACACCGGCCCGAAATTTAGAAAGACATCCTTACCAGCGGGTAACGGATACGCCGTCGACGCCAGAGCCGTCTGCCGTGGCGATGCGCATCCACGGACCAGCTGCGACAGGGGTGTATGTAACTCCATTGATTGCGAAGGTGATCTGTCCCGACTTATTGCCGGTCGTATAGCTGTTGCGATACGGCCAGGACCCCGTTGCCGTTCCGGTGCCTGCAAACTGCATGTCACCCAAAGCGTTCCCGCCAGCCCAGCATCCAGCATTGGAATCAGCGCATCCACGCGAGACAGTTACCGAATAATCTTCAGCCTCGCTCGGCGGCAGCACGTCCACCAATTCGCCGTTGCTGGAATCAAAGAGAATCGTTGTGCCAGGTTCGCCGACAATCATGTCCCCGCCCGACGGAGTGGTGGTAAGTTCATAGAACGACTCGTCAGTGGTTTCTTGAGCAGATGCCACCGGGACTGCCGTCGACAGGAGCGCCAGCAGAGTCATTGGAACCACTGCCATCTTCAAATGCTTGGTACGTAACATTTTTGCCCCCCTTGATTAGGTATGCCAGACGTGCGTCTGACAAGGAAATTATAGCTCTTGGACCTTGGATTGAACAGACCAGTAATGCAAAGGGTTGGTGTTTGAAGACGCCGGCCCCGCATCCGAAGACGCGGGGCCACGGCCCAATCAAAGGGGATGGCGGGTAACCCATCCCGCCGGCATCGGCCATCCCCGAAAAGTCATGCATGCCCGCCTGATCGTAAGGGGGAAGTTAGCAGCGCCTCCGCCGGCGTTTCCATCTTAGCCGATACGATTGGCGTCGTCGATGGACGTCTTGTAGCAGGGACGAAAACCGACCGCCCGGCATCCGCCGGGCGACGCTGCCGCGCCAGTCGCGGCGCGGCCCGAACGAAAGGCGCAGCACATGCGCATGGGTAACAAGGGGCCGCACGGCCGGCCCTGGATATGGCTGATGGCGGTCATCGTCATCTGCCTCGCTCCCGTGATGGATCCCATCGCGGCCGACATCACCGTGACGGCCCTGGCCGTCTGGGCGATGGCATCCAGCCGCCGTTGACGGCGCAACCTGCCGCGGGTCGGAGCCCGCGGCAGGCCCCTTGTTCAGAAAAGAGTCGGCTCGATACCAGGCTCCATCCGATCATCGGGCATGGCCTGTGAATCATGGCTGCGTCTGGCCACCTCGAATGGTGTCAGACCATCGTGGGCCGCCTTATACGCATCCAGTTCAGCCCTGGCTCGTTCCGCCGCAAGTTCACCGCGCTCGATCTTGATTTGCTGATGGCGGTCATCGCCGTCTGTCTCGCACCGGCGGTGCATCCCATCGCCGCGGACATCATCCTCACGGCCCTGGCCGTCTGGGCGATGAGAAACAGCCGCTAAACGGCACCCGGCCCGTCCGAGCGCAAGCCCGGACGGGCTTTCACATACCATCACGCAGCACTCGGCCAGTCGGAGAC
>CALNAL010000422.1 GCA_937874445.1 uncultured Acetobacteraceae bacterium
ACGAGATCTGCGCATGTCTCGTGGGCTCGGAGATGTGTATAAGAGACAGGCAGGAGAGCCCCCCGGAGAGGAAGCCCCGCACCTGAATCCCGCCGCCGGGCGAGAGGCCATCAAGAGAGCCGGCGTGTCCGGAAAGCCGACGCGCTCGCCCTCTTCGCGGACATCCGCCCCGCCTCGCCCGGCAGGACGAGGCCCATCGGCACCGCGAGGCCGGGCCCGTGACGCCTGGCATGGGCATTGCTTCCCCGCCTCGCCGTCGCACGCCCCCCGACCGCGATAGGACGCGCGCGACAGGATGAGGGAGCGCATGCGGACTCTCCTGCGGAGCCGCCTGCGGACTCTGGCCTTTGCCCCGCGTTCCGCGTATTCGCTTGCCGGCTTCACGATGAAAGGACAGAAGGGACTCGTCGTTCGCATCCCCGCGACCCGCCTGACGCGCCCCCCTCCGGAATGCGCCTCTCTTCTCCGCCGCTGACCCGCACCGCCCTGCTGGCCGCCCTGCTGGCTGGCCCGCTGGCCGGGTGCGACCTGCCCGCCCTGCCGGGGGCCGCCTCCCCCGGCTCCGTGCCCTCGGCCTTTCGCGCCGCCGCGCCCGAGCAGGCCACCCCTCCCACGCCGGTATGGCCCGAGGCGGCCTGGTGGCACGGCTTCGGTTCGCCCGAACTCGACCGCCTGATCGCCACCGCCGAGAGCGGCAACTTCGACATTGCCGCCGCCACCGCCCGCATCGTCCAGGCCGATGCCGCCCTGCGCTCGGCCGGCGCGCCCCTGCTGCCCACCCTCACCGCCGCGCCCGAACAGCAATGGACCCGCTATTCCTACGCCCGCCGCGGCACCTCCTCGCCCCTCCATGCCACCGGCGACTACTACGAAACCCGCACCTCCTCGCTGCCCTTCTCGGCCTCCTACGAGATCGACTTCTGGGGACGGCTGCGCGCCAGCCGCGAGGCCGCACGGCAGAGCGCGCTCTCCAGCCGCTTCGACCGGAGCAACGTGGCGCTCACCACCGTCACCTCGGTGGCCTCCACCTGGATCACCGTGCTGGCCGACCGCGACCGGCTCGCCGTGGCCCGCCACAACCTCGCCGATGCCGAGGAGATCCTCGCCGCCATCCGCGGGCAGTTCTCCGCCGGCCTCACCTCCCAGCTCGACGTCGCCCAGGAGGAGGCCGTGGTGGCGCAGCTGCGCGCCCAGGTGCCCGCGCTGCAGAACACGCTGGAGCAGGAGATCAACGGGCTCGGCATCCTGGTCGGCCAGCCCCCCGAGGCGATCACGGTGACGACCGAGACCCTCGCCGGGCTGACCCTGCCCGAGGTGGCGGCCGGTCTACCCTCCGAGCTGCTGGCGCGCCGCCCCGACGTCGCCCAGGCCGAGGCGGCGCTGGCCGCCCAGGGCGCCAACCTCAAGGTGGCCCGCGCCGACTTCTTCCCCCAGGTGACGCTGACCGCCTCCACCGGCTGGCAGGCCTATGCGCTGAACACGCTGTTCGGCCCGGGCTCGCTGTTCTTCACCGCCGCCGCCACGGCCAGCCAGACCGTCTTCGACAACGGCGCCAAGCGGGCCGCCTTCGACGAGGCGAAGGGCCGCTACGACGAGCTGCTCGCCGACTACCGCAAGGCGGTGGTGCAGGCCTTCACCGACGTCGAGAACGCGCTCACCGCCTACCGCCGCACCACCGAGCAGGAAGCCCTGCAGAGCGAGGCGGTGGCCCGCGCGCAGCGCGCCGCCGACATCTCCCGCGCGCAGCTGCAGGCCGGCACCATCAACATCGTCACCCAGTTGCAGACCCAGACCACGCTCTACACCGACCTCGACACCCTGGCGCAGGTGCGCCTCGCGCGCGCCACGGCGCTGGTCAATCTCTACAAGGCGCTGGGCGGGGGCTGGACCCGGGGGCAGGTCACGGCGCCTGAAACCAAGCTGTTCCAGGGGGTGCTATGATCCGTCCTCTTCCCGCCGTCCCATCCTGCGAGGTGCCATGCGCCGCTTTCTGATCGCGCTGCTCGCGCTGGCAGTGGCCGGCGGGGGAATCTGGTGGATGCACAGCCGCCAGACCCCCCCGGGCGGCGCGGACCGCCCCCCCCGGCGGGGCGCCCGCGGGCCGGGGGGGCGCCCCGGGGCCCC
>CALNAL010000423.1 GCA_937874445.1 uncultured Acetobacteraceae bacterium
ATAAGAGACAGGCGCGGGCCCGAGCGGGCCCCCGCGCCCGGCAGGCCCGCCCAGTTCGCCGCCTGCCACTTCAAGGACTGACCGGCATGTTGCGCTTCATCCTCAAACGCCTCGCCCAGGCCGTGGTGGTGCTGCTGGTGATGTCCTTCGTCATCTACAACCTGATCGGGCTGATGCCGGGCGATCCCATCGACATCATGGTCGCCGCCATGCCTGGCGCGACCCCCGAGGTGGTGGCCCAGCTGCGCGCCATCTACGGCCTCGACCAGCCGCTGATGATCCGCTACGCCCACTGGCTGCTGGCCGCGCTGCAGGGCGACTTCGGCTACTCGCGCGTGCATTCCGAGCCGGTGCTGACCGTGCTCGCCCCGGCGCTGTGGCAGACCTGCAAGCTGATCGCCTTCTCCTTCTCGCTGGCAGTGGTGCTTTCCTTCGTGCTCGGCATCCTCGCCGCCCTGCGCCCCGGCGGATGGCTCGACGGAGCGGTCAGCCTGTTTGCCTTCGCCGGCATCTCCACCCCGGTGTTCTGGCTGGCCCTGATGCTGATCCTGGTGTTCGCCGTGCAGATGCACGCGCTGCCCGCCTCGGGCATCGCCACCATCGGCGACGGCGGCCTTATCGATCGAACGCGACACTTGATTTTGCCCGTCATCACCCTGGCGGTGTACCAGGCCGGCACCTACACCCGCTTCGTGCGCGCCTCGATGATCGAGACCCTGCGCATGGACCACGTGCGCACCGCCCGTGCCAAGGGCGCCAGCGAGTGGCGGGTGGTGATGATCCACGCCTTCCGCAACGCCCTGCTGCCCGTCGTGACCGTGATGGCGCTCAACTTCGGCGCCCTGTTCGGCGGCTCGCTGCTCACCGAGACCATGTTCGCCCTGCCGGGCATGGGCAAGATGATCTACGACGCCATCCTCGGCAACGACTTCAACCTCGCCCTCACCGGGCTGCTGTTCGCCACCCTCGTCACCCTGGTCAGCAATCTCGGCGCCGATATCGCCTACGGCTGGCTCGACCCGCGGATCACCCTGAAATGAGTGGGGGGGACATGAGCGCCACGACGACCCTGCCCGTGCCCCAGATGGAGGCCGCCGTCGGCGTGTGGCGGCTGCGCTGGCGGCGCTTCCTGCACCATCGCCCGGCGGTGATCGCCTCGGTGGTGCTGGTGCTGCTGATCGCCTTCGCCCTGGCTGCCTTCCCGATGCAGTGGTTCGGCGGCTTCGATCCCGACGCCACCGACCTGTTCTCCCGCTTCGGCCCGCCCGACGCCACCCACTGGCTCGGCACCGACGAGGCCGGGCGCGACGAACTCATCCGCCTCATGGTCGGCGGCCAGATTTCCCTGCTCGTCGGCCTGCTCGCCACCGCCGGCGGCGGCACCATCGGCCTGCTCGTCGGCGTGATCTCGGGCTACTTCGGCGGCAAGGTCGATGCCATCCTGATGCGCTTCACCGACGGCATGATTACCCTGCCGCTGCTTCCCCTGCTCATCGTGCTCGGCGCCATCGACCTCACCAAGCTCGGATTCTCCGCCGAGTTCGCCCATTCCGGGGCGGCCGGGTTCTGGCGCATCGTCATCATCATCTCGCTGGTGGACTGGACCTCCACCGCCCGCATCGTCCGCGCCGCCACCCTCTCGGTGCGCGAGCGCGACTACGTGCGCGCCGCCCGCGCCTCCGGCGCCCGCTCGGGCTACGTCATGGGCACCCACGTGCTGCCCAATGTCGCCACCCCCATCATCGTCGCGCTCACTCTTACCGTCGGGCGCGTCATCCTCTTCGAGTCCGTCCTCAGCTTCCTCGGCTTCGGCGTCGTGCCGCCCACCCCCTCCTGGGGCAATATGCTCAATAACGCCCAGGAACTCGTCACCACCGCTCCCGCCCTCGCGATCTACCCCGGCGTGCTCATCTTCCTCACCGTCATCGCCGTGAACTTCCTCGGCGACGGCCTCCAACACGCGTTCGATCCCCGGTCGGAACGATGACCCCCGCCCGGCAGGACCGGCCTGGCGGCCGGGCGAGGCTCCGCCTCGCGCTCTGCCAGGGCTCTGCCCTGGACCCACCAAGGGCCAAGCCCTTGGAACCCACAACTCGGTCGGGGTTGAGGAGCGGGGGGGGCCGCCGGGGCCGCCCCCCGCGCGCCCGCCCCCCGCGGGGCACCCCGCGCCAGAGGGTGCGCCGGGGCCGGCCCCCCGGCCCGGGCCCCGCGGC
>CALNAL010000424.1 GCA_937874445.1 uncultured Acetobacteraceae bacterium
CGGGGTTCGTGTTCACCTGGCTGTTCGGCAGCCGGGGCGTGGACCTCAGCTGAAGGCAGCAAGCAAGGAAGGTGTTCTTCTTGCGAGCAAGAAGAACCAAGAAGGCTTTATTCGTTAAGGGCTCCGCGCTTGTGTCATGCGCGGAGCCCAACGAACAAAGTCCTTTTTGCTTCTTTTTCCTTCAGGAAAAAGAAGTTCTTCCTTCCTTCCCCTACGCCTCGGGCGCCAGCACCGCGGCCTGTGCCTTGATGCCGGTCGCCAGTGCCTCGGTGACGGCGCGGATGCGGGGCATGTGGCGGATATCGGCATGCACCGCCATCCACAGCTCGCGCAGCGGCGGCGGGGAGGGGGGCGCGAGGCGGACCAGGTCGGAGGCATCGCCGAGGAAGCGTTCCAGGCAGGCCAGCCCGAGCCCCGTCTGTGCCGCGGCACGGTGGGTGTAGCGGCTGTTGGTGCGCAGGGCGACCGCGGCCTGCGGCAGCAGGGCGGTGAGCCAGGCCATGTCGGGTCCGTCCAGCAGTTCGGGCTGGGTGGTGACGAGGGCGTGGCCGCTGCCCCCGTTCGCGAAGTCCGGCGTGCCGTGGGCAGCGAGATAGGCCCGCGAGGCGTAGAGGCCGAAGCCGATGCTGCCGACGCGGCGCACCGTCAGGCCGGCCTGGTCGATGCGGGCGACGCGCAGGGCGATGTCGGCCTCGCGGCGGGTGAGGTTGAGGTTGCGCACGTCGGCGACCAGCTCGACCTCGATGCCGGGGTGGCGGGCGTGCAGCCCGGCGAGGATGGGCAGCACGATCTCGGCGCCGAAGGATTCCACCGTGGTCAGCCGCACCGTGCCCTCCAGGCGCACGTCGCGGCCGGTGATGCGCCGTTCCACCGCGAGCATCTCGGATTCGATCCGCTCGACGTTGCCGAGGATGGCCTCGCCGGCGGCGGTGGGGCTGTAGCCGGCCGGGGTGTGCTCCAGCAGGCGGACGCCGAGGCGGGTTTCCAGGGCGGAAAGACGCCGCCCGACGGTGGGCTGGTGCACTCCCAGCGCGCGGGCCGCCGCCGAAAGCGTGCCGTGGCGGGCGATGGCGAGAAAGGTATGCAGGTCGTCCCAGTCTTGAATGCCGGTGGGAAGTTCGGGGAGGGACATCCATGCAGCTCCGCATAGTAATTCTGCCATTTTAGGGCAGGGAAATACGAAATCAAATATCCCACCTCTCCCCCTGCCGGGCGTTGCCGGCGTTGTGCAGAGCTAGGGAGAGATCCGATGATCGATCGCAGTGAGCCCGGTCGGGCGGAGTTGGGCGCGGCGCTGCTGCGCGTCACGCTGGGAGGGCTGTTTCTGGTCCATGCGGCCATGAAGGTTTTTGTCTTCACGCCGGCTGGAACGGCGAAGTTCTTCATGTCGCTCGGGCTGCCGGGGCCGCTGGCCTACCTGACCATCGCGCTGGAGATCGTGGGGGGCCTCGCGCTCATCGCGGGGATCGGCATCCGCATCCTGCCGTTGATCCTGGCCGCCGAGCTGGTGGGCACCATCGTGACGGTGCATGGTCATGCCGGGTTCTTCTTCAACAATCCCAACGGCGGATGGGAATATCCGGCGTTCTGGGCGGTGGCGCTGGTGGTGCAGTCGCTGATCGGCCCGGGTGCCTATGCGCTGCGCCTGCCGGCCCGCGTTCCGGCGACAGTCTGAGGGAGGCTGAGATGCTGCCGAGCCTGTTCGTCAGTCACGGATCGCCGATGCTGGCCGTCACTCCCGGTCCGGCGCACGAGTTCCTGACCGGGCTCGGCGCCACCCTCGGCAAGCCGCGCGCCATCGTGGTGGCCTCGGCGCACTGGGGCACGGCCCATCCCACCGTGAACGCGGTGGCGCGCAACACCACCATCCACGACTTCGGCGGCTTCCCGCGCGAGCTTTACACGCTGCGCTACGACGCCCCGGGGGACCCCACCCTCGCCGAGGAGGTGGCCGATGCCATCGGCGCGGCCGGGCTGGAGGTGGCGGTGGATCGCAAGCGCGGGCTGGACCACGGCGCCTGGGTGCCGCTGATGCTGGCCTGGCCGCAGGCGGATATTCCGGTGTTTCAGGTGTCGGTGCAGCCCTCCCTGGGGCCGGCGCATCACTTCGAGCTCGGGCGGGCCCTGGCACCGCTGCGCGCGCGCGACATCCTGGTGGTGGGCTCGGGCAGCTTCACCCACGACCTGCGGCGCTATTTCGGCCAGCCGCAGGAGACCCCCGAGACCCCCGACGTGACCGCCTTCGCCGGCTGGATGGACACGGCCCTGCGCGAGGGGCGGCGCTGCGACCTGCTGACCTACCGCCACAAGGCCCCCTATGCCGAGGCCGAGCACCCCACCGAGGAGCACCTGCTGCCGCTGTTCGTGGCGATGGGGGCAGGGGGCGAAAAGCTTGCCGCCGAACGGCTGCACACGTCCACCGCCTATGGCGTGCTGCGCATGGACGCCTATGCCTTTCACTGACGGGCGGGAAGATCGGGAAAGCCTTCCGGCGCGTGCCGGCCTTCGCGCCGGAAGGGACGCGGCCGGGGGGCCGTACGCGAAAGGGGCCGCCCGAGGGCGGCCCCTGCCGTTGGATTGGCGCCTGGGGTCAGGCGGCCTTTTCGACCGGCACCGCGGCCTTGTTGGCGGCGTCGGGGGTGGTCAGCTGCGGCGCGGCGGCCGAGATGGCGATCCGCCGCGGCTTCAGCGCCTCGGGGACGACCCGGCGCAGGCTGATGCTCAGCAGCCCGTTCACCAAGTTGGCGCCCTCGACCACGATGTGGTCGGCCAGGACGAAGCGGCGCTCGAAGGCGCGCCCGGCGATGCCGCGATAGAGCATCTCGGACTTGCCGTTCTCGCCGGCGAGCCGTCCGGCGACGGTGAGGGTGTTCTCCTTGGCGGTCAGCTCGATGTCGGCGGGCCCGAAGCCGGCCACGGCCATGGTCAGCACGTAGCTGTCATCGCCGGTCTTTTCGATATTGTAGGGCGGATAGGAAGCCTCGGCGCCCGAGGGGAGGGTGTCCAGCATGTCGGCCAGGCGGTCGAAGCCGATGGCGGTGCGGAACAGCGGGGCGAAATCGAAGGCGTTCATGAAAGTACCTCCTGCATCAGCAAGGTTACATGCGCGACCGCCGAACATCGGCCGGTCGTCTGCAAGTCCCCGGAACCCCGAATGGGCATCCCGGACAGCATTCCATATGGAAAGCGCCGCCCCACGTTCAAGGGGACGGCGCTTGCAACCTTAGTCGGCGGAGGTGCGAGCCTTACTTCGGCTTGCGCAGCCCGAGGCCACCGAACTTCTTGTTGAACTTGGCGACCTGCCCACCGGAGTCGATGATGCGCTGCACGCCAGTCCAGGCCGGGTGGGACTTGGGGTCGATGTCGAGCCGCAGGGTGTCGCCGGCGGCGCCGTAGCACGAGCGGGTCTTGAAGGTGGACCCGTCGGTCATCACGATCGTGATGTCGTGGTAGTCGGGGTGAATGCCCGGCTTCATGGCGGAATACTCCAGATGGTCCCGCCGGTTCCGACCGGCAGGACAGAAGGCGCGTCCTATAGAACCGCCCTTCCTGTTAGGCAAGCAGGCACCGTGCCCGCACCGCCCGCGGGGGCCGGCGGCAAGGTCCTCTGCGCCTCCTTTCACTGCGCCCCGCACATAGGCGCCATCCCCCGCGGCGGGGGCCGCGGGGCGCGCCGGGTTTGCACGCCCCCGCCCGGTTGGGGCATGGTGCGCCTCCCCCCCTTCAACGGGCCTATGCCGCGGTTTCTGGAGCGTGTCGTCCCATGAGCTATCGTCCGTATCAGCACATCGAGCGTCGCCGCTCGCGCAAGATCATGGTGGGCTCCGTCCCCGTCGGGGGTGATGCCCCGATCTCGATCCAGACCATGACCAACACGCTCACCTCCGATGTCGCCGCGACGGTGGCGCAGATCCGCCGCGCCGAGGAGGCGGGGGTGGACATCGTGCGCTGCTCCTGCCCCGACGAGGACAGCACCAAGGCCCTGCGCGAGATCGTCCGCCAGGTGAAGGTGCCCGTTGTCGCCGACATCCATTTCCACTACCGCCGCGCCATCGAGGCGGCCGAGGCGGGGGCGGCGTGCCTGCGCATCAACCCCGGCAACATCGGCTCGGCCGAGCGGGTGCGCGAGGTCATCAGGGCGGCGCGCGACCACGGCTGTTCCATGCGCATCGGGGTCAATGCCGGCTCGCTGGAGAAGCACCTGCTGGAGAAATACGGCGAGCCCTGCCCGGAGGCGCTGGTCGAGAGCGCGCAGGAGCACATGCGCATCCTCGATGACAACGACTTCCACGAGTACAAGATCAGCGTGAAGGCCTCCGACGTGTTCCTCGCCGTCGAGTCCTACCGCCAGCTCGCCGCCGTCTGCGACGCGCCGCTGCACATCGGCGTGACCGAGGCGGGCGGGCGGCGCACCGGCACGGTGAAGAGCGCCATCGGCCTGGGCGCGCTGCTGATGGCCGGCATCGGCGACACGGTGCGCGTCTCCCTCTCCGCCGAGCCGGAGGAGGAGGTGCGGGTCGGCTGGGAGCTGCTCAAGGCGCTCGGCCTGCGTCATCGCGGCGTGAAGATCGTCGCCTGCCCCTCCTGCGCCCGCCAGGGCTTCGACGTGGTGGCCACCGTCGCCAAGCTGGAGGACCGTCTCGCGCACGTCTCCGAGCCGATCACCCTCTCGGTGCTGGGCTGCGTGGTCAACGGGCCGGGCGAGGCGCTGATGACCGACATCGGCATCACCGGCGGCGGCAAGGGCAGCCACATGGTGTTCCTCGCCGGCAAGACCGACCACCACACCGATTCGGCGCAGCTGGTCGATCACGTGGTGGAGCTGGTGGAAAAGCGCGCGGCCGAGCTGGCCGCGGCGCGCAAGGAGAAGGCCTGAAGACATGGCGGCGCTGCAACCGGCACGCGGAACCCGTGACCTCATCGGCGAGGATTTCCGCCGTCACCAGCATGTGATCGAGACCGCGCGCCGCGTCGCCGCGACCTACGGGATGCACGAGTGGGTCACGCCCATCTTCGAGGACACGCGGGTGTTCTCGCGCAGCCTGGGCGACACCTCCGATGTGGTCACCAAGGAGATGTATGCCTTCCAGGACCGCGGCGGCGACAGCCTCACCCTGCGCCCGGAGGGCACCGCGGGGGTCTGCCGCGCCCTGGTCTCCAACGGCTTCACCCAGTCGCTGCCGCAGAAGGTGTTCTACGCCGGCCCGATGTTCCGCTACGAGCGGCCGCAGAAGGGGCGCTACCGCCAGTTCCACCAGATCGGCATCGAGGCCATCGGCACCGCCGAGCCGGTGGCCGACGCCGAGGTGATCACCTGCGGCTGGACCATCCTCAAGGAACTCGGCATCGCCGGCGACGTGACGCTGGAGATCAACACCCTCGGCGACGGCGAGAGCCGCGACGCCTACCGCGCCGCGCTGGTGGCCTATTTCTCCGCCCACCGCGACGCGCTTTCCGAGGATTCGCGCATGCGCCTGGAGCGCAACCCGCTGCGCATCCTCGATTCCAAGGACGAGGGCGACCGCCGTCTGATCGCCGAGGCCCCCACCATCCACGCCCACCTCACCGAGGCGGCGGCCACCTTCTACGCGCGGCTGAAGGACTACCTCGCCGCCTTCGGCGTGCCCTTCGTGGAGAACCCCTTCATCGTCCGCGGGCTCGACTACTACGGCCACACCGCCTTCGAGTTCGTCACCTCGCGCCTGGGCGCGCAGGGCACGGTGATGGGCGGCGGGCGCTACGACGGGCTGGTCGAGGAGATGGGCGGGCCGGCCACCCC
>CALNAL010000425.1 GCA_937874445.1 uncultured Acetobacteraceae bacterium
GGCAGCTTCAGATGTGTATAAGAGACAGGGATATTGAAGCTCCACACCACGTCGGCCGGAGTGATCGGGCGGCCGTCGGCGAAATGGGCGCGCGGGTCGATGTGGAAGGACACGCCGCGGCGGTCGGCGGCGACGCTGACGCTGTCGGCGATGCGGGGATAGGCGGAGGAGGCCTCGTCGGGATTGGGGGCGAGCAGGGTGTCGAACAGCTGCAGCGCCGCGGCGGGGGCCTGGCCGCGCACGATGTAGGGGTTGAAGTTGTCGAAGGTACCGACCGCGCTGAGCGCCACCTCGCCGCCCTGCGGGGCATCGGGGTTGACCCAGGGGAAATGGGTGAAGCCGTCGGGCAGGGCGGGCTCGCCGAGCAGGGCCAGGGCGTGGCGCGGCGGGCCCTCGGAGGGAGGGGCGAAGGCGGGGCAGGTCCCGCCCAGGCCGAGAGCCGCGCCCCCGGCCAGCAGTTTGCGACGCGAAAGCACCTGCACCCTCCCCCTGTCCCTGTTGCCGGACCGGCTCAGAGCGCCGCGCCGGAGAGGGCGGCCACCGCCTCCTCGAGCAGGCGCGGATCGCCCACCGCGAGCGCCCGCCCGCGGTAGCCCTCGCCGTCGCCGTCGCGGCCGAGCGGATGGCCGGACCAGTCGGTCAGCCGTCCGCCGGCGCCTTCCACCACCGGAGTGAGGGCCGTCCAGTCCCACACCTTGAGGTCGGATTCGGCCACCACGTCGATCTGCCCCAGTGCCAGCAGGCCGTAGGCATAGCAGTCGCCGCCCCAGGTGATGCGCCTGGCCCGGCCGGCCAGACGCTGCCAGCGCGGCAGGTCGGCGCCGAACATCTCGGGGGAGGTGGCGGAGATTTCGGCCTCGGCCAGCCGCGCGCAGGGCCGCGTGCCGGGCGCGCCCCCGAAGGCGGAGCGGAAACGCGTCGGCCGCCCCGCCAGGCCGATCCAGCGCTCGCCGGTGACGCACTGGTCGATGATGCCGAGCACCGGCCGCTCGCCTTCCAGCAGGCCGATCAGCGTGCCGAACATCGGCCGCCCGGTGATGAAGGCGCGCGTGCCGTCGATGGGGTCGAGCACCCAGCGCAGCTCGGCCGAGGGGCGCTCCAGACCGAATTCCTCGCCGAGAATGCCGTGGTCGGGAAAGCGCAGGCCGAGAATGGCGCGCATCACCTGCTCGGCGGTGCGGTCGGCCAGGGTGACGGGGCTGTGGTCGCTCTTGAGGTCGGCGGCCAGGCGGCCGCGGAAATGCGGACGGATCACCGCACCGGCGGCATCGGCGGCGGCCTGCGCGGCGGCCAGCGCGTCGTCGAGAAAGGTATCGGAGAGGGTGGTCATGCGGCGGACTCCCGGCGGATGGGACAGGATGCCCCGCACCCCGTTCCCCCCGGAACGGCTGCCGCGGCACTGGCCGGACGGCCTACCGTTGCGCGCCGGGCGGGGGTTCCCGTAATCTGCCGCCACCATAGGGGGGGCTCCCCCGCGCTTCAACCCGGCTTTCCCCCTCGCCTGTCCTCACCGACCACGTCTCCCCCTTCGAGCCTTCAAGGCATGTTTCCATGAATCCCATCGTCGTCATTCCCTCCCGCATGGCCTCCACACGCCTGCCGGGCAAGCCGCTGGCCGACATCGCCGGCAAGCCGATGATCGTGCAGGTGCTGGAGCGCGGCCGCGAGGCCGGCATCGGGCCGGTGGCGGTGGCGGCCGGCGACCCGGAGATCGTGACCGCCGTGCGCGCCGCCGGGGCCACCGCGGTGCTCACCGACCCCGCCCTGCCGCGCGGCTCCGATCGGGTGTGGGCGGCGCTCACCGAACTCGACCCCCGCGGGGAGCACGATGTCGTGGTCAATCTCCAGGGCGACCTGCCGACCATCCCGCCCGACTACCTGCGCCGCGTGCTCGCCCCGCTGGAGAACCCCGCCTGCGACCTCGCCACCCTGGTCGCGCCCGTGACCACCGAGGAGGAGCGTCATCTGACCAGCGTGGTCAAGACGGCCTGCGCCTTCGAGCCCGGGAAGGATGTGGCTCCGGCGCTCTACTTCTCGCGCGTGGCCATCCCCTGGGGCGAGGGGCCGCTCTATCACCACATCGGCATCTACGCCTTCCGCCGCGCCGCGCTGGCGCGCTTCGTGGCGCTGCCCGAAAGCCCGCTGGAAAAGCGCGAGTCCCTGGAGCAGCTGCGCGCCCTGGAGAACGGCATGCGCGTGTTCGCCGCCCGCGTCGCGAAGCCGCCCTTCGGCGTGGATACCCCCGCCGACCTCGAGCGCGCCCGCCACGAAATCGCCAGCCAGGTGGCCGGCTGATGACGGCTTCCTCCGGCGGTACCATCGCCTTCCAGGGCCGTCCCGGCGCCTATTCCGATCTCGCCTGCCGCGCCGTCTATCCCGACTGGCACACCCTGCCGTGCGAGAGCTTCGCCGAGGCGATGGAGGCGGTGCGCTCCGGCGCCGCCGGGCTCGCCATGATCGCCTGCGAGAACAGCCTCGCCGGCCGGGTGGGCGACGTCCACCAGCTGCTGCCCGGCTCGGGATTGTTCGTGGTGGGCGAGCACTTCCAGCGCGTCGAGCACTGCCTGCTCGGCGTGCCGGGGGCACGGCTGGAGGATCTGCGCCGGGCCCACTCCCACGAGGTGGCGCTCGGCCAGGTGCGCCATATCCTCGACGAACTGCACCTGCACCCCGTGGTGCAAGCCGATACCGCCGGCGCCGCCCAACTCGTCGCCCAGTGGGGCAACCCCGAGGACTGCGCCATCGCCTCCGAGCTGGCCGGCCGGCTGTTCGGGCTGGAAATCTTGCGCCGCAACGTCGAGGACGCCGCCCACAACACCACCCGCTTCTACGTCATGTCGCGCATCCGCCAGGAGCCGTCGCCGGAACGTGCCGATACGATGACCACCTTCGTCTTCCACGTCCGCAACACGCCGGCCGCCCTCTACAAGGCCCTCGGCGGGTTCGCCACCTCCGGCGTGAACATGACGAAGCTGGAAAGCTACATGGTGGACGGACAGTTCACCGCCACCCAGTTCCTCTGCGACGTCGAGGGCCACCCCGAACAGCCCGCCTTGCACCGCGCCCTGGAAGAACTCGGCTTCTACGCCCGCGAGGTGCGTATCCTCGGCGTCTATCCCGCCTCGCCGTTCCGCGCCTCACACCCCATGCCCGCCGAGGACTGACCGCTCCCGGCGCGCGGCGCCGTGCGACGTGCCGGCTTCGCCGGCCGGGGCGCTGCCCCGTGCCCCGCCAGGGCGCTGCCCTGGACCTGGCAGGAGCCTTGCTCCTGCA
>CALNAL010000426.1 GCA_937874445.1 uncultured Acetobacteraceae bacterium
CCGAGGCGCTGCTCGCCCCCACCCGCATCTACATCAAGCCGCTGCTCGCCCTGCACCGCGCCGGGCTGATGAAGGCGGCGGCGCACATCACCGGCGGCGGGCTGCCCGGCAACCTGCCCCGCGTGCTGCCAGAGGGCACCCGCGCCGAGCTCGACGCCGCCCGCTGGCCGCTGCCGCCGGTGTTCCACTGGCTCGCCCGCGCCGGCAACGTGGCGCCCGAGGAGATGCTGCGGGTGTTCAACTGCGGCGTGGGCATGGCGGTGGTGACCGCCGACCCCGACGCCGCCTGCGCCCGGCTGGAGGCCGAGGGGGAGAAGGTGTGCGTGATCGGCTCCATCGTGGCCGCCGAACCCGGCGCCCCGGCCGAGGTGCATATCGCCGTCCCCAGCGACTGGCCCTGAGAGCGACGGGGGCCCGGGAATGAAACGCAAGGTCGGGATTCTCATCAGCGGGCGGGGCTCCAACATGCAGGCCCTGCTCGCCGCAGCCGCCGCCCCGGACTACCCCGCCGAGGTCGCGCTGGTGCTCTCCAACGTGGCCGACGCCCCCGGACTGGCGCTCGCCGCCGCCGCCGGGGTGGCCACTGCCGCCATCCCCCACAAGCCCTTCGGCCGCGACCGGGCCGCCCACGAGGCCGCGCTGATCGAACGCCTCGAGGCCGCCGGGGTGGAATACGTCTGTCTCGCCGGCTACATGCGCGTGCTGACGCCGCTGTTCGTGCGCCACTACGCCGGGCGGATGCTCAACATCCATCCCAGCCTGCTGCCCGGCCTGGAAGGCGTGGACACCCACGCCCGCGCGCTCGCCGCCGGCGCCAGGCTGCACGGCTGCACCGTGCATCTCGTGACCGAGGACCTCGACGCCGGGCCCATTCTCGCCCAGGCCGCCGTGCCCGTGCTGCCCGGCGACACGCCCGACACCCTGGCCGCCCGCGTGCTGGTGCAGGAGCACCGCCTCTATCCCGCCGCCCTGGCCGCGCTGATCTCGGGCGCGCCGCACTGGGCGGCGGAGACGGCGGTGCTGGCCAATCCGCTGCCGCCCGTCGCCTAGACGCGGGGGAAGGAAGCAAGGCAAGGTCTTCTTTTCCTGAAGGAAAAGAAGCAAAAGGACTTTGTTCGTTGGGCTCCGCGTGTGGGGCAGGCAGAGTCTTAAAGAACAAAAGTCTTTTGGTTCTTTTCTTCAGAAAAGAACCCCTGCCTTTACTCGGCCGCTCCCGCCGGAGCGTCCCCGGCGGGCGCGTCGTCCGCGGAATCGTCGGAGGCCCGGCCGCCGGGAAGCCAGCGGGCCAGCGTGGCGGCACGGGAGAGCCCCTGGTCGAGAGCGGCCATGGTGGCCGAAAGATCCTCCGACTCGTCACGCGTCCAGGCACGGAGCGTCCACAGCCAGACCCCGAGCAGCCCCTTGCGGCGGAGATAGCCCAGCGGACCGTGGGCAGAAATGCCGGCCGCCTCCAGCATCCAGCCCATCGAGGAGAGGCTGACGAGAGAGGTGGCGACGGCCAGCGGCGGGTCGAAGGGCAGATGCTTGAGGAGAGCGACGACTCCGGCACGGTGGGCCTGGAAGACGTCGAGGCGCTGCATCAGCAGGTCGAACAGCCGGTCGCGGGCGCCCCCTTCGGCCGGTGCCGCGGCAAGGGCCTGGGCGTCGGCCCGCGCGGCCAGGCGGGCGATGGCGGCGGGGCGGCAGGGGAAGCGCCGGCGCGCCTGCGCCAGCGGCAGGGAGGCGCGCCGGGCCGCCTCGGCGATGGTCGCGCCGCGCCAGCCGCCCTCGGCAACCAGGGCAAAGAAGCTTGCCAGCAGGGCGGCGTCGAATTCTTGGTCATCCATGATGAAATCCCTCCGCGACAAAACTCCCACGCCCTCAGCCGGCCAGCTCGCGCGAGCGGGCGGTGGCGGCGGCGATGGCCTTGGACATCAGCTCCGGCCAGGCGGTCTTTTCCATCAGCACGGCCAGGGCCCGCTCGGTGGTGCCCTTGGGGCTGGTGACGTTGATGCGCAGCTGGGCGGCGCTTTCGGGGCTGGCGGCCAGCAGCGCGCCCGAGCCCGAGACGGTGACGCGCGCCAGGCGGCGGGCCAGCTCGGGGGGAATGCCCTGCTCGATGGCAGCGGCCTCCAGCACCTCGGCGAGCAGGAAGACATAGGCCGGACCGCCGCCGGAGACGGCGGTGATGGGGTCGATGAGCTTCTCGTCCTCGACCCAGGCGACCTCGCCAACGGCGGAGAGCAGGGTGGCGCACAGCGCCCGCTGGGCGGGGCTGACGCCGGTGCCGGGGCAGGCCGCGGTGATGCCTTGGCGCACCGCCGCCGGGGTGTTGGGCATGGCGCGCACGATGGCCGCCTCGGGCCCCAGCCCCTGGTGCAGCCAGGCGAGGGTCTTGCCGGCGATGATGGAAACCACCAGCGCGTTGCCGATCAGCGGGCGGTAGTCGGGGACGGTGGCGGAGAACTGCGGCTTGACGGCGAAGACCACCGCCTCCGGGCGGAAGCCGGCAGGGATCTCCCCCAGGCTGCCGACCACCGTGACGCCAGCGGCCGGCGCGGCCGGACGGGCCGGGTCCACGACCACCAGGGGGGGGACCACCGAGGGGGCCAGCCCCTTCTCGCACCAGCCGGCGAGCAGCGCCCCGCCCATCTTGCCGCAACCCACCAGAAGAATGGGCGGAACCGTCTCGTGCATCACGTGCCTCTTCAAGCTTCCCCGGCGCACTCCAGCATGGCTGCCGCGAGCGCCTCGGTGGGAGTTTTGCCTCCCCAGAGCACGAACTGGAAGGCCGGAAAAAAGCGTTCGCTCTCGGTGATGGCGATATCCACGAGATCCTCGAGGCTTTCGATGGAGGCGCCCTGGGCCCCGCGCAGCAGCATGGCATGGCGGAAAAGCAGGGTTCCGTCGTCGGGATCCAGGCCGAAATGGCCGATCCACAGCTTCTCGTTGGCCAGGGCCAGCAGCTCGTAGAGCGCCGGACGGGCCCGGCCTGGCCGCTTCATGTCGCCCGGGACCTTCAGATCGAAGGTGCAGGTGAAGTGCATGGCGGAAATTTCATGCGACCAGGAAAAATAGAGCCCGTAGTCGCACCACTTGCCCGGGGCCTCCGCGGCCATCTCCGAATCGGAGCGGCGGTCGAAGGCCCAATCGTTGGCGCTGGCGATCTGCTCCAGCACGTCCAGCGGGTTGGGGGAAAGGTCGGAAGCGAGGCTCGACGACAGATCGGACATGCGAGGTCTCCCGCAGAGAGGTGGACCGCTTGCACGGCCCGCGCGACGACCCGGATTCGGCGGAGCGCTGTTGGCCGCCCCGGGCCGATGGGACTCGACTGACTGGATGTTCCTCCGCCGCGTACCCTAGAGGTTGGAGGAATCGTGCCGCAAGACCCCAACAGGGTGTGGCATGAAGTTTCCGCGACGCGTCACAAAACTGCTGCAGGCCGCCTGCTAGACGACCATGCCGGCTAGACGACCATGCCGGGGCCGTTGGCCGGGGGCGGGGCGAGTTTGGCTTCCAGGGCATCCACCCGCGCCTGCAGGGCCTGCAGCCGGGCCTCGGCCTCCTCCTGGGCGGTGCGGGCATTGGCGGCCAGCTCCTGCACCGCCTCCAGCTCGTCGCGGCGCACCAGGTCGAGGCGGCGGATGACATCCTCCACGCGGGCGCGGACGATCGATTCGATCTCCTCGCGCACACCGGAAAGCGCGGAAATCGCGCCGCCGGCCACGCCAGCCAGGTCGTCGATGAAGCGGGGTCGTTCGGCCATCGTCTCTCACTCCTCTCGTGTCTCACGCGGGTCGTATCTCACGCGGGCGCTTCCGCCGGCAGCCGGGGCACCCTATACCCTGGTCACATGATAGTGGTCACTGGCGGAGCCGGTTTCATCGGCTCGAACCTGCACGCCGCGCTGGTGCGCGCCGGGCAAGAGACTGTGGTGGTGGACTGGCTGGGCCGCGAAGGCAAGTGGCGCAATCTCGCCTCCGCGCCCCCCGCGCGGCTGGTGGCGCCGGAGGACCTCGACGCCTTCCTCGCCACGCGCCCCCCGGTGGAAATGATCTTTCACCTCGGCGCCATCTCCGAGACCACCGCCACCGACGGCGACCTGGTGTGGGCCACCAACGTGGAGCTGCCGCTCAAGCTGTGGCACTGGGCCGCCGCCAACGGGGCGCGGATGGTGTACGCCTCCTCCGCCGCCACCTACGGCAACGGCGCCGCCGGCTTCGAGGACGGGATGGAACACCTGGAGCGGCTGCATCCGCTCAACCTCTACGGCTGGTCGAAGCTGGCCTTCGACCGGGCGGTGGCGCGCCTCCTCGCCGCCGGAGGACCGCGCCCGGCCCAGTGGGCGGGGCTGAAGTTCTTCAACGTCTACGGCCCCAACGAATACCACAAGGGGCCGATGGTCTCGGTGATCAAGGTCAAGCACGACGAGATCGTGGCGGGCCAGGCGCCGCGGCTGTTCCGCTCCGACCGGCCCGACGTGGCCGACGGCGAGCAGAAGCGCGACTTCATCTGGGTCGGCGATGTGGTGGACGTGATGCTCTGGCTGCTCGAGACGCCGGCGGCATGCGGCCTGTTCAACGTCGGCACCGGGCGGGCGCGCAGCTACCGCGACCTCGCGCGCGCGGTCTGCGCGGCCGCCGGGGCGGAGGATCGCGTCGAATTCATCGACATGCCGGCCAAGCTGCGCGGACAGTACCAATCCTTCACGCAGGCGCCGATGGCGCGGCTGCGCGCGGCGGGGTATGCGAGGCCGTTCACGCCCCTCGAGGAGGGCGTGCGCCACTACGTGCAGGACTTCCTGCGGAAACCCGACCCCTACCTCTAGGACTCGCCGATGCACCCCCTGATGTTCCCCCAGTTCGACCCGGTGCTGGTGCATCTGGGGCCGTTCGCCATCCGCTGGTACGCCCTGGCCTATATCGTCAGCCTGCTGCTGGGATGGCGGCTGGTGCGGCGCTTCGCCACCCTCGCCCCGCGGGTGGCCTCCCCCGAGCAGGTGGACGACTTCCTCACCTGGGCCACGCTCGGCGTGGTGCTCGGCGGGCGGCTCGGCTACGTGCTGTTCTACCAGCCCTCGCGCTTCCTCGCCCATCCGCTGGAGATCCTGCGGGTG
>CALNAL010000427.1 GCA_937874445.1 uncultured Acetobacteraceae bacterium
CCATGCGCGTGCCCCCAAGGCGCCCGCGCGTCAGGCCCCCGCCGCGCCCACCGGGCGGATGCCTTCGCCGGCCAATCTCGATGCGCCGCGGCGGTCGCGTCGCCGGGCTCCGCCTCCGGCGCCCCCTCGCAAGCCGCGCCGCAAGCCGCGCCCGTCGCAGCCCGGAATGTAGGTCGCCGGTTCCGCCAATTCCGCCCTGCTTGATGTTGCCCCGCTCACTAGTTGTCACGCCCAATTTTGCCATGAACGCCCGGGACATTGCCGGCCTGGCGTCAAGGAGAACCCCATCATGGATTGGCAGGGTCGCAAGGTACTGGTCACGGGAGGCGCCGGCTTCCTGGGCTCCAATCTGTGCCTCGAGCTGGTGCGTCGCGGGGCCCATGTGGTCGCTCTCGACGGCTTCCTCTTCGGCGGCGGCGCCAATCCCGCCAATCTCGAGGGGGCCGACGTCGAGCTGGTGCGCGCCGATATCCGCGAGACCGACATGCGCCTGGTCTGCGAGGGAGCCTCGGTGATCTTCAACCTGGCCGCCCAGACCTCGCACATGGGCGGCCAGCGCGACCCGCTGGTGGATATCGCCGTCAATGCCGTGGCCCAGGTGCGGCTGATCCAGGCCGCCCGCGAGGCCGCCCCCGAGGCCATCGTGGTGCATGCCTCCACCCGCCAGTTCTACGGCACCCCCCATCGCCTGCCGGTGGACGAGGAGCATCCCGTCAACCCGCCCGACGCCAACGGGGTCTCCAAGTTTGCCGGCGAGCAGTACTGGATGATCGAGAACCGTACCGTCGGCCGCCCCGTCGTCAGCCTGCGCCTGACCAACTGCTACGGTCCGCGCCTGCGCATCCGCGACGCGCGGCAGACCTTCCTCGGCATCTGGATCCGCTCGGTGCTGGAGGGCAAGCCCTTCGAGGTGTGGGGCGGCGAGCAGCTGCGCGACATGACCTACGTCGACGACGTCACCGAGGCCTTCATCCTGGCCGCCGAGTGCAAGGCGTGCCACGGGCATATCTACAACATCGGCGGCTTCCCGCCGGCCTCGTTGCACGACCTCGCCGAGCTGATGGTGCGCCTCTCCGGGGGCAGCTACGTCACCCGCGAATTCCCCGCCGAGCGCAAGCGCATCGACATCGGCTCCTACTACGCCGACGACAGCGCCTTCCGCAAAGCCGCCGGCTGGGCGCCCCGCGTCCCCCTCGAGGAGGGCATCCGCCGTTCGCTGGAATGGTACGGGTCGCGAATGGCCCAATATATCTAGGGATAATTGTTTCTTTTAAGAAACAATACGACCAAGGAAACGCAGGCGATGGACAACATGATCCCCCAGGCCAACCCCGGAGCCGGCTATCGTGCCCGCAAGGCCGAGATCGACGCCGCCGTGGCGCGCGCCCTGGACTCCGGATGGTACATCCTCGGCCAGGAGGGGCGGGCCTTCGAGGCCGAGTTCGCCGCCTGGCTCGGGACCGCCCGCGCGGTCTCCTGCGGCAACGGTACCGATGCGCTGCAGCTGGCCCTGCGGGGGCTCGGCATCGGGGCGGGCTCGGCGGTCGCCACCGTCTCGCACACGGCGGTCGCCACCGTCGCCGCCATCGAGATGGCCGGCGCCACCCCCGTCCTGCTCGACATCGACCCCGCCACCTATACCCTCGACCCCGCCGAGGTGGAGGCGGTGCTGGCGCATCCGCCGGCCGGGCTGCCGCCGATCCGCGCCGTCATCGCCGTGCATCTCTACGGCCAGGCCGCCGACCTCGACGCCATCGCCCCCCTCTGCGCCCGCTACGGCGCGGTGCTGATCGAGGATTGCGCCCAGGCCCACGGCGCCGCCCTGCACGGCCGCCGCCTCGGCATGCTCGGCGAGATCGCCTGCTTCTCCTTCTATCCCACCAAGAATCTCGGCGCCCTCGGCGACGGCGGCATGGTGGCCACCGCCAACCCGGCGCTGGCCGACGAGGTGGCCGCCCTGCGGCAGTACGGCTGGCGCGAGCACTACGTGTCCGACATGGTGGGCATCAACTCCCGGCTCGACGAGCTGCAGGCCGCCGTCCTGCGCGCGCGTCTGCCCCACCTGGAGGCCGACAACGACCGCCGCATCGCCATCGCCGCCGCCTATGACGCGGCCCTGGCCGGTGGCCCCCTTGCCCCGCCGGCCCGTCGCCCCGACGCGCGGCACGTCTTCCACCAGTATGTCGTGCGCGTGCCCGACCGCGCCGCCTGCCAGGCCGCCCTGCGCGCACAAGGCATCGGCAGCGGCATCCACTATCCCGTGCCGGTGCATCTCCAGCCCGCCTATCGCGGCCGCGTCACCCTCGGACCGGCCCGCTGCCGGGCCACCGAGGCCGCCGCCCGCGAGGTGCTCAGCCTGCCGATGTATCCCGAGCTGACCGATGCCGAGGTGGCCCGCATCGCCACCGCGCTGGGAACCCTGCGCTAGAACATCTCGCAAGGTCGGGGACGGCGTCCGTTCGCCCCCGCAAGGAGAAGTGCTTTTGCCTCCGCTTTCCCGCCGCGCCGCTGGCGCGCTGCTGCTTTCCCCCCTGTTCGTGCCCCTGCTCGCAGGTTCCGCCATGGCTGCTCCCAGACCGTCCTCGCCCAAGCTTTCGCCCAAGGCCTCCGCCAAGGGGCCGCTCGGCAATTCCGGCTTCGTCGCCGCCTGGGAGGGAGCGGCCCAGGGGCCCTATCCCGTGGGCAACCCGGCCGCCCAGCCCGACCTGCGCTTCGCCTTTCCCGATGCCACGGAGGGAGCGCGCGAGCAGAGCTTCCGCCTTGTCCTTCGCCCCGACGTCTGGGGCCGCCAGGCCAGGCTGCGTCTGACCAACGCCTTCGGCACCCACCCCGTCACCTTTGCCGACATCTACGTCGGGTTGCAGCAGTCCGGCGCCACCCTGGTGCCCGGCACCAACCGCGGCGTGAAATTCGCGGGCAAGCGCGTGCTGCATCTCGCGCCGGGCCAGTCGGCGGTGAGCGACCCCGTGGGGCTGCCTTTCGTCGGCGGCATCACCCCGCGCTTTCTCGCCGGACGCAGGCTCGCCGTGAGCTTCCATGTCGTCGGCACCAGCGGACCGATGACCTGGCACGCCAAGGCGATGACCACCTCCTATCTCTCTCTCTCCGGCGCCGGCTCGCACAGCGGCGACGAAACCGAGACCGCCTTCCCCAGTTCCACCACCTCGTGGTTCTTCCTCGACCTGGTGGAGATGGGCGTCGGCCCCGATCTCGGCACGGTGGTCTGCCTCGGCGATTCCCTGACCGACGGCACCGCCTCCACCCTCAATGGCGACGACCGCTGGCCCGACCAGCTGTCCCGACGCCTCAAGGCCGCCGGCAATGCCATCGCCGTGGTCAACGCCGGCATCGGCGGCAACCGCGTGGTCGGTCCCGCGGAATATACCACCGCCGAGCCCTTCGCCGGCGGCCCCTCGGCCCTTGCGCGTCTCGAACGCGACGTGATCAGCCTGCCCGGCGTGACCCATGTGGTCTGGCTCGAGGGTATCAACGACCTCGGCAAGAGCGGTGGCTGGCTCGCCGCCACCCCGGTGATCGCCGGCTTCCGCGAGGGCGTGGCCCGCCTGCGCGCCGCCATCCCCGGCGTGAAGATCATCGGCGCCACCCTGCCGTCCGTCCTCGGCAGCACCAACCCCGGCCACGGCACATCCAACCAGGACGCCGAACGCCACAAGCTCAACGATTTCATCCGCTCCGGCGACCTCTTCGACCACGTGGCCGACTTCGATCGCACGACCCTCGACCCCCAGACCGGCGGCCTGCGCCCCGAGTTCGTGCCGGATAGCGCGACCGGCGGCCCCGGCGATAAGGTCCACCCCAACCGCGCCGGCTACCTCGCCATGGCCCAGACCCTCGACCTGTCTCTTATACACATCTGACGCTGCCGACGAAGGCTTAGGTGTAGAT
>CALNAL010000428.1 GCA_937874445.1 uncultured Acetobacteraceae bacterium
CCGACGGCGAGGACTTCATCATCGGCCCCTCCGCGCGTAAGGGGTTCATCAACTGCGCCGGCATCCAGTCGCCGGGCCTCACCGCCGCCCCCGCCATTGCCGAGCGCGTGCTGGGGCACCTGCGCGACGCCGGTCTGGCGATGGTGGAAAAGGCCGAATACGAGCCGCGCATCAAGAAGCGCGTGCGTTTCGCCTCGCTGCCCCTCGAAGAGCAGCAGCGGCTCGCCGTCGAGGATCCGCGCTGGGGCCGCATCGCCTGCCGCTGCGAGCAGATCACCGAGCGCGAGATCATCGAGGCCATCCGCGCCGGGGCGCGCACGCTCGACGGCATCAAGTTTCGCACCCGCGCCGGAATGGGGCGCTGCCAGGGCGGGTTCTGCTCGTGGCGCAGCATGCAGCTGCTCTCCGCCGAACTCGGCATCCCGATGACGGAGATCACCAAGCGCGGCGGTCAGTCGTGGATCGTCTGCGAGCGCGACGAAGCCGGCGAGACGCAAGAAGGAGACGCGCCGTGATCACGCCCGAACTGCGCCATCTCGCCCCGCGCTACGACGTGGTCATCTCCGGAGGCGGGCCGGCCGGCATGGCCGCCGCCATCGGCGCACGCGAGCACGGCGCGGAAAAGATCCTGATGATCGACCGCGAGCGGGAGGCCGGTGGCATCCTCTGGCAGTGCATCCACCACGGCTTCGGCCTGCACCATTTCGGTGAGGAGCTGACCGGCCCGGAATACGCCCAGCGCTACCTCCAGCAGGTGCTCGCCGACGACATCGATGTGCTGACCGATACCTACGTCTACGACATCAGCCCCGACCGGCAGCTCAAGCTGATGTCGGGCAGCCACGGCATCCGTACCATCGAGGCGGGCGCGGTGGTGCTGGCGATGGGCGCGCGCGAGCGCACCCGCGGGGCCATCCGCATCCCCGGCGAGCGCCCCTCGGGCGTGCTCACCGCCGGGCTCGCGCAGAAGTTCGTCAACATGATGGGCGTGCTGCCGGGACGGCGGGTGGTGATCCTCGGCTCGGGCGACATCGGCCTCATCATGGCCCGCCGCCTGACCCTGGAAGGCGTGGAGGTGCTCGGCGTGCACGAGATCATGCCCCACGCCAACGGGCTCAACCGCAACATCGTGCAATGCCTGCACGATTTCGACATCCCGCTGACCCTCTCCTCGACGATCGTCGATATCCGCGGACGCGAGCGTGTCACCGGCGTGACCGTGGCGCCGGTGGACGAACATCTCCGCCCCGACCTCTCGCGCGCCCGCGACATCGACTGCGACACCGTGCTGCTCTCCATCGGGCTGATCCCCGAGAACGAGCTGTCGCGGCGCATCGATCTGCGCCTCGACCCGGTGACCTCGGGGCCGGTGGTCAACAGCACCATGGAGACCTCGGCCAACGGCGTGTTCGCCTGCGGCAACGTGGTGCACGTCCACGACCTGGTGGATTTCGTCAGCCAGGAGGCACTGCTCGCCGGCCGCTCGGCGGGCGACTACGTGACTGGCCATCGCCCGCCGGCCGACAACATCCGCCTGGTGCCCGGCGACAACGTCGCCTACTGCGTGCCGCACACCCTCTCCACCGACCGTGAGCACGTCGTCTACATGCGGGTGCGCAAGCCGATGGAGAAATGCACCATCCGTTTCGGAGACGTGCTCAGCTCCAAGGTCAAATACGTGTTTCCCGCCGAGATGGTGAACATCACCGTCAAGCCGAAGTTCCTGGAGAACTTCCACGACGACACGCTGCGCGTGGATGTCGTCCAGCGCTGAGGGGAAGGCCATGTCCGCAGACAACATCACTCATTATCTCTGCATCGGCTGCCCTCTCGGCTGCCGCCTCGAGGTGGAGGACAACGGCGCCGGGGACGTCGTGGAGGTGCGCGGCTGGGGCTGCAAGACCGGCAAGGCCTACGGCCGGCAGGAGCATACCGACCCGCGCCGGGTGGTCGCTACCTCGGTGCGCATCCGCGGCGGGCGCTGGGCGCGTGTGCCGGTCAAGACCTCGGGCGCGGTGCCCAAGGCCCTGGTGTGCGAGGTGGCGCGGGCCGTGCGCGGCGTGGAGGTGGAGGCGCCCATCGCGATCGGCACGGTGGTGCTTGCCAACGTGCTCGACACCGGGGTGGATATCGTCACGACCCGCGATATGGAGCGCGCCTGAGCAAGGAGGAAGGCGTTCTCCTTTCGGGAAAGGCGAACCAGGAAAGCTTTATTTATTTGGGATCCGCGCCTGCAACACGCGCAGATCCAGAAGAACGAAGTCCTTTTTGCTTCTTTTTTCTTCAGGAAAAAGAAGACTTCCTTCCCTTCCTTCCCCCACGGCGCGCGATACCGGGCTGCCGGGATCAGAAGCGCATCAGCACCGGCAGATCGGCGCAGGCCAGCACGTGGCGGGTGACGCCGCCGTAAACCAGATCGTGCAGCCGCGTGTGGGCGAAGGCACCCATCACCAGCAGATCGGCGTGCAGCTCGTGGACCTTGTCGATCAGGTCCTCGCCGAGACCGCCGGGGCCGATCGGCAGCAGATGCATCTCGGCGGCCACGCGCCGCTCGGCCAGTAGCGCCGGCATCGCCGGGATCGGCCGGCCCGGACGCATGCCGGCCAGCACGAACACCGCTTCGGCGGCCGCCACGTAACGCAAGGCCGGCAGCACGACGCGCGTGGTGTGCACGTCCTCCCGCCAGGCGATGGCGACCCGGCGGCCGAATGTTCTCAGCGCATCCCTGAACACATCCTCGGGGGGAACCACCAGCACGGGGCGGTCGCTTTGCAGCAGGGCCGCACGGAAACCCACCTGCACGGCCGGGGAATCGTCATCGCGCGGGCGGGCCGCGACGATCAGGTCGGCACGGCTGCCGCGCGCGACGATGGCAGCCTCCGGCTCGCCCGGGGCCTCGTGCCAGCGCACCGGGAGCGGCTCCGGGCGGGGACGGGCCTGCCAACGCGCGAAGGCGGCGCGCAGCTGCGGGATGCTCTCCGCCGCAGCCGCCAGCACGGACAGATGCGCCCCCCCGGCCAGCTCGGCCAGGCGCTCGGCCGCCGTCAGCAGCGCTGGCGCGGCAGCCGTGCGCTGCAGAACGACGAGGATGACTTCTGCCATGATCCGGCCCTCCTCAATGACGCATCAGCACCGGCAGGTCGGCGTGCATCAGCATGTGCCGCGTGACCCCGCCGAGCAGGAACTCGCGCACCGGACTGTGCCGGTAGGCCCCCATCACCAGCAGGTCCGCGCCCAGGGCGTGCGCTTTCTCCAGCAGCTCGGCACCAGACACGCCATGGCTGTCCTCCAGTACATGCAGCTCGGCGGCAATGCCGTGCTCGGCCAGGATGTCGGGCAGGCGGGGCGGCGGCTCGCCGGGACGCACGCCGGCCAGCACGAAAACTTTTTCGGGCGGCACCAGGCTGCGCAGGGCTGAAAGCACCGCGCGGGTGGCCGGTCGTTCGTCCCGCCAGGCGAGGGCGACGCGGCGGCCGAAGGAGGCCGATGAACCGGGGGGGATCACCAGCACCGGTCGATCGGTGCCGAACAGAACCGCGTGCAGTGCCGCCTGGGAGGTCAGCAAGCTGGGCTCCTCCGGCCGGCTCAGCACCACCACGTCCGCCCGGCTGCCCCATTCCACCAGGGCCTGCTCGGTCGAGGCCTCCGTCTCGCACCAGCGCACCAGGCGGCCGCCGGCCTCCAGCCGCGCGGCCCAGGGTGCAAAGACCGCATGCAGGGCGGCGGTGCGCTCCTGCTCCTGCAGGCGACGGCGGACGGCGACACGGACCGGCACCACCTCCTCTCCGGGCACGATGCCGGCCTCCGGCGGGACGCGCACGGCCAGCACGGCGATCTGCACGTTCCCCAGCTTGCCGGCGAGATGCTCCGCCCCGGCCAGCAGGGAGGCTGCCGAATCCGGGCGTTCCAGGAAGGCAAGAATCACACCGGGCATGGCCGCGTCTCCGTTTCTTGCAGGCCTCCCCCGGGGGGAAGCCCGCGACGGCAGCATGCCCCCTCCGGGAGATGATTTCCAGCATGCAGCCGAAAGGCGGTGCGGTGAGGGGAAAATTGATGGTTGACGAATTTAGTTATTTATACTAACGATGCACTCGTCAGCGCCCGGAGTCTGCCCCGCGCTCGGGGCCCATCCGGCAGGAACGGCGTGGGGCGGCGACAGGCCGGGGCCGCGACACGTCACAGGCATATTTTTCGTTAACGCAACGAAATCGCCAACACGACCGGCCGCGCGCCGGAGCGGAGACATATCGGAATGACAACATTTGAGCGTGCCTTCAGCATGTTGCTGGAGCACGAAGGGGGATTCTCGTGCGAGCGCGAGGACCCCGGCAACTGGACCGGCGGGTCCGTGGGCAGTGGCGTGCTCAAGGGCACCAAGTTCGGCATCTCCGCCGCTGCCTATCCCGGCCTCGACATCGCCGACATCACCGAAGCGACGGCGCTGGCGATCTATCGGCGCGACTACTGGGAGCGCGTGCAGGGCGATGCGTTGCCCCCTCCCCTCGCACTGCTGGTATTCGACGCCGCCGTCAACAACGGCGTGGGACAGGCCGCCTGCTGGCTGCAGATCGCCGCAGGAACGGTGATGGATGGCAGGGTCGGCCCGCAGACCCTCGCCGCGGTGGCCGGATGCGTGGCCGCGCGAGGAGTGGTCCCGCTCTGCACGGAGTTCCACGCCCGGCGGATGATGTTCATGGCGTCGTTGCCGAACTGGCGCGTCTTCGGCCTCGGCTGGGCCCGGCGGCTCGCCGAGCTGCCCTTCCAGGCCATGCAGATCGGCGCCGGATAGATCCGGATCCCCCCGGTCTCTGGATTTATCAACTTCCCATTTGCACGATTGGAAATTCTCCCGATGGACCTGACCAGTGTCATCGCGGCCCTGCTGGCGCTCGTGCCGGCGGAATATGCCGTCTATGTGCTTGCCCTCTGCGGCGCCTGCGCCGTTGCCGCCGCGCTGTGGAAGCGCCCGGCCGATGGCTCGAAATGGCTGGCGCTCTACCTGGTGGTCAACGCACTGGGCTGCAATTTCCTGGCCGCACGAAACAATTCCAAAAACAAAACAGTATCCGCACCGCCTCCAGCCGCAAAGTAGGCCCGGCAGAATATTTTAGCCTCAGAAGGAAATTCCACATGCTCTCTCGTCGCCTCCTGCTGGGAGCCTCGCCGCTCGTCGCCGCGGGGCTGCTCGCCGCCTGCACGACAAGCACCGATGCCAACGGCAATACCGTCGTCACCATCAACGTCGCCACGATCGACAGCTACGGCCGCGTCGGGGTGTCGGCCGTGGCCACGGTGCTTTCCTTCGCCGCCGTGGCCTCGGCGCTGGGAGCCCCCGCAGTTGCCGTCATCAATGCCGCCTCGGCCGCGCTCGGCGGGACGCTTTCGGCCTTCGACCAGGCGAGCGGAGGCAAGGTCTCGTTCACGCTCGACGATTCTTCGGTGCTGGCGGGCGCGAAATCGGTGATCTCCGACATGAGCACGCTGCTCGCCGACCTCCGCTCCGCCGAGGACGCGCTGGCGCCCCACATCGGCACCAACGACATGGCCAACGTGCGCACCGCCGTCAACGCGCTGGAGAC
>CALNAL010000429.1 GCA_937874445.1 uncultured Acetobacteraceae bacterium
GCCTCTGGTCGCGGGGGGGGGCGAAGCGGGGACGGTGGCGTCCTCCTCGTCCTCGTCCTCCTCATCCTCCTCGGCAGCCTGCATCTCCAGCAGGCGCTGCCGGTCAGCGATGGGGATCTGGTAGTAGTCGGGATGGATCTCGCTGAACGCCAGGAAGCCGTGGCGGCCACCGCCGTATTCCACGAAGGCCGCCTGGAGGCTGGGCTCCACGCGGACTACCTTGGCGAGATAGATGTTTCCCTTGAGTTGCTTCTTGGTCGATGTCTCGACGTCGAAATCCTCGAGGCGGTTACCGTCCAGCACCACCACGCGGGTTTCTTCCGCGTGGCTGGCGTCGATCAGCATGCGCTTGGTCATTCGGTCCAGAACTCCGGTGCCCCGCAGTCCCTGAAGGGGAGAGAGGGCAAAAGGCTTGTGAAGGGATGGGACCGGACCGCAGACGGAGGACAGAAAAGGCGAAGGATGGGAGACTGACGACTGCCGCCACCCCCGCCGGTGCCGCTGCCAGCCGCACGAGGCGGCCGCGGCAGCGGGACGCGCGCGCTTGAGCGGCGGCGTTCCCGGCGGGATCATGTTGCGGCGAGACAGCCAATCAGGCCCCCTGGCGTCTGTGGGCGAGGCGGAGGAATGCGCCTGCGGCCCCGGTGAATCGGTGCGCCCGCCGCCCGCAAGGGCAGCCCCCCGACCAAATCGCGGTCCTGAACCTCGGCGAGCCTGCGGTATCCCGTCGGGACACCGGACCGGCGCAGGGCCTCAGAACGGCACCCCCGCCACGAAGTCCGGGGGGCAAACGCGATCGGAGCGGCGCAGCATCAGACGAGCGGTCATTCCCGTCGTCCGGCACGCCACCGGAGCGTGCTCCCGACCATGACGGAAACGCGCCCGCTTCGCAAGCGGTCCCGCCGCATGACCGCGTCTCGATCCAGGATTTTTCCCGTCCGGGAAGGAAGGCTTCTTTTCCCTGGAGGAAAAAGAAGCAAAAAGGACTTTGTTCGTTGGGCTCCGCGGCTGACACAGGCGGGGTGCCTCAACGGCTAAAACTTTCCCGGTTCTTCCTGCCCGCAAGAAGAACACCCCCTCTCCCCAGGCACCAAGGAGAACGCGACGAAGTGAGTGACGCAGCGGAGTATCGCCAGGCCATGTCCCGGGTCGGCGGGGCGGTGCATATCGTCACCACCGACGGGCCGGCCGGACGAGCCGGATTCACGGCCACGGCGGTCGCCTCGGTCAGTGACTCCCCCCCCACCCTGCTGGTCTGCCTCAACCGCGCCAGCGCCGCCAACGCCGTCTTCAAGGCCAACGGGGTGCTGTGCGTGAACACCCTTGCCGCCGGGCAGCAGGATCTGGCGGGGATCTTCGGCGGGCTCGCCGGGGTGCATGGCGCGGCCCGCTTCGCCCGCAGCGCATGGACCCCCCTGCCCGACGGCACCCCCGCTCTCGCGGGCGCTCTGGCCGCCTTCGAATGCCGCCTTGCCGAGGTCCACGAGGTCGCGACCCACTCGCTGCTGGTCGGCGCCGTGCGGCACATCGTGCTGGGGCCGATGGGGCCGGGCCTCGCCTGGTTCGACCATGCCTGGCAGCGCCTGGTCGGCTCGGGCGGCTAACCTCTCCAGAAAAAAGCCCGGAGGCCGAAGCCCCCGGGCGTCTGCTCAGCCGCGATCGCGCGCGACGATCACAGCTCGTGGTAGTTGCCGTCGTGCCACTGGTAGAGCACGTAGTCGGACTTGGTGATGTCGCCCTTCGCGTTGAAGGAGATCGGCCCCAGCACGCTGTCCCACGGCCCGCTGGCCTTGAGGGTCTCGGAGACCTTCTTGGAATCGGTGGTGCCGGCCTTGGTGGCGGCCTCGGCCCAGATCTGCACGGCGGCATAGGTGTAGAGGACGTAGCCCTCGGGATCGATGCCCTTGTCCTTGAACTCCTTGACCACCGCGGCGGCGGTCGGCCGGTTGCGCGGGTCGGCGGGGAAGGTCATCAGCGTGCCCTCGCCGGCGGGGCCGGTGATCTGCCAGAACTCGTTGGTCTGCAGGGCGTCCCCGCCGATGACCTGCGGCTTCATGCCCTGCTCCTTGGCCTGGCGCTCGATCAGCCCGATCTCGGTGTGGTAGCCGCCGATGTAGATCACGTCGATGCCGGCGTCCTTGAGGCGGCTGACGAGGGCCGAGTAGTCCTTCTCGCCCGGAGTGTACGGCGTGTAGAGGGTCTCCTTCACGCCGGCGGCGTTCAGAAACTTCTTGGTCTCGTCGGCCAGCCCCTTGCCGTAGGCCGAGTTGTCGTGAAGGATCGCGACCTTCTTGCCCTTGAAGTGCGTGGCGATGTAGTCGCCGGCGACCTGGCCCTGCTGGTCATCGCGTCCGCAGGTGCGGAAGGTGTTCCACGAGCCCTCGTCGGTATATTTCGGGTTGGTCGAGGCCGGGGAGATCTCCAGGATCCCCTCCTCGGTATAGACCTTGCTGGCCGGGATCGAGCTGCCCGAGCAGAAATGCCCGGCAACGAACACCACGCCCTTGGCGGCGAAATCATTGGCCAGCGATACCGCCTGCTTGGGGTCGCAGGCGTCGTCGCCGATGGTCAGCGCGAGCTTCTTGCCCAGCACGCCGCCCTTGGCATTGATGTCGGCCACCGCCTGCTCGGCGCCGTTCTTCAACTGCGCCCCGAACGTCGCATAGGCTCCGGTGACCGGTCCGGCGGAGGCAATCTGGATATCGGCGGCCTTTGCCGGCGCCCACAACCCCAGCGCCAGCAGGGCGGCACCCGCAAACAGGGTGGTTCGAGTCATTACGCTGCATCCCTCACTATGATAATCGGCCCGCCGCACGCGGCGCGCGGCTGGGTTGCAGCCTAAGCAGTTCTTGTGCCGCGAGCCAAGTCTTTCCGGTGCATAACCCGGCAGGCCGCCCCAACGAATTGGCATCGTTATAGATTGTTGCCTTCATATAGGGCACGCGGCCAAGGCAGACAGCCAAATCAAAAGGCATCCCTCGACCCAAAATGCATTATTTGTATGCAACAAAGTGCACCGCCCCGGCAGCACGCCGCCCCCTCCGCGCCGCCTCGCCCCGGAAATTTCTTGATTATCGTATTACAATAATTTTTTATTGTGCCGCGATAACAACGAGGCAAACTCATGTCCTTCCCCTGTTCCCCGCGCCTGACCCGGCTCGGCCGGCGGATGTGCCGGCTCTGCGACCTCGCCTTCTGGCTGCTCGGCCCGGGAATCGCCCTCTATGTCCTGGTGCTGCCCGACCAGCTGCCCGGCCGCGGCTGGGGCAGCGCCTACGCCGGCCCGCTGCCGCCCCTGGCCGCGCTCGCCGTCATCGCCGTGCTGGAGGTCGCCTTCCTGCCCGCCTTCTGGGGCCTGCGGGTGCTGCGCGGCCTGTTCGCCGGCTATGCCGAGGGCGCGGTGTTCACCCCCGGGGCCGCTGCCGGCCTGCGCCGCTTCGGCCTGGCGCTGCTGGCCGCGGGGCTGGCGGGTCCGCCCGCCTCGGTGCTGCTCTCCGCCGCCCTCGCCCTCGAGCAGCCGGCCGGCGCGCGCGGCTTCTTCCTGACCGTCTCCACCGCCGATCCGGTGCTGCTCGGCCTCGGCGCGGTGATGCTGGTGCTGGCCCGCGCCATGGCCGAGGCGGTGCGGCTGGCCGAAGAAAACGCGGCCTTCGTCTGATGCCCATCCGCGTCACCCTCGACCGGATGCTCGTCGAGCGCCACCTGCGCGCACGCGAGGTCGCCGCGCGCATCGGCATCACCGAGGCCAATCTCTCGCTGCTGCGTACCGGCAAGGTGAAGGGCGTGCGCTTCGAGACCCTGGCCGCGCTCTGCGCCCTGCTCCAGTGCCAGCCCGGCGACCTCCTGTCCTGGGAGGCGGAGGACCCGCCGGGCTGAGGAGCTATTGGGCCTGCCTTATTGGGCCTGGGCGCTCGCCTCCGAGCGGGTGGCGCCCACCCGGGCCGCCAGCGAGGCCGCCATGAAATCATCGAGGTCGCCGCCCAGCACGGCCTCGGGGTTGGTCTTCTCCACGTTGGTGCGCAGGTCCTTCACCAGCTGGTAGGGTGCCAGCACGTAGCTGCGGATCTGGTGCCCCCAGCCGATGTCGGTCTTGGCGGCCTCGGTGGCGGCGGCGGCGGCCTCGCGCTTCTGCAGCTCGGCCTCGTACATCCGCGCGCGCAGCATCTCCATGGCGTTGGCGCGGTTGCGGAACTGGCTGCGGTCGGTCTGGCAGGCCACCACGATCCCGCTGGGGATGTGGGTGATGCGCACCGCCGAGGAGGTCTTGTTGACGTGCTGCCCGCCGGCCCCGGAGGAGCGGTAGGTGTCGATCTTGAGGTCCTCCTCGCGGATCTCGATGTGGATGGTGTCGTCCACCACCGGATAGACCCACACCGAGGCGAAGGAGGTCTGCCGCCGCGCCGCCGCGTCGAAGGGGCTGATGCGCACCAGGCGGTGCACGCCGGATTCGGTCTTCATCCAGCCGTAGGCGTTGAGCCCGGCGATCTGCAGCGTGGTGGACTTGATGCCCGCCTGCTCGCCCTCGGTCTCCTCGAGCTTGCTCACCTTGTAGCCGTGCTGCTCGGCCCAGCGGGTGTACATGCGCTCGAGCATCTCGGCCCAGTCCTGCGCCTCGGTGCCGCCGGCCCCGGCGTTGATCTCGATGTAGCAGTCGTTGCCGTCGGCCTCGCCGGAAAGCAGGCTCTCGATCTCGCGCCGGTGCGCCTCGGCGGCGGCCTCCTTGAGGCTGGCGATGCCCTCGGCCACCATCGCCTCCTCGCCCTCGGCCTCGGCGAGCGCGATGAGGTCCATGGCGTCGGCGATCTCGCGTTCCAGCTTCTGCACGCCCTCGATGCCGCTCGCCAGCCGGTTGCGCTCGCGCATCATCTTCTGGGCGGCCTCGGGATGGTTCCAGAGGTCGGGGTTCTCGGCCTGGTTGTTCAGCTCGTCGAGACGGGCGATGGAAGCATCCCAGTCAAAGATGCCTCCTCAGCAGCGCGACGGACTGCTTGATCTGTTCGTTGAGGGTATCGGCTTCGGCGGACATGCAAAAACTCCGGGAATAAGGCGTCAGTCATCCAAAAGGGGGAGGCTCAATACAGCCCACCCAGGCCGCTGTCCACGCCCAGGCTGCTGGGGGTGGAGTCCGGCGGAGCCCCTCCGGGCGCCCCGGAGGACTCCGCGTCGGGAGCGGTCGTGCCGCTGCTGCCCAGCGGCTGGGAGGCTCCCGGCTGCTGGCCGGTCTTGAAGGCGTCGGTCACGGTGCCGAAGCCCGAATCCCAGCTGGCCATGGTCACGCCCGGCGGCACCGGGAAGGTGAGCTTCGGGCGGTTCTGCAACGCCACCCGCATGAACGCGTTCCACACCGGGGCAGAGACGGCGGCGCCGGTCTCGTTGGGGCCGAGCGAGGTGGGGGCGTCGTAGCCGGTCCATACCACCGTCACCAGATCGGGGGTGAAGCCGGCGAACCAGGCGTCCTGCCAGTCCTGCGAGGTGCCGGTCTTGCCCGCCACCGCCCGCCCGCCCAGCCCCTGCACGGCCGAGACGCCGGTGCCGCGGGTGGTCCCCCCCTGCATCAAGGTCACGATCAGGAAGGTGCAGGCGGCGTCCACCACC
>CALNAL010000430.1 GCA_937874445.1 uncultured Acetobacteraceae bacterium
CCTCCACCACCCGGCCCGCCTCCATGACCACGATGCGGTCGAAGTTGCGCAGGGTGGAGAGGCGGTGGGCGATGGCGATCACGGTGCGTCCGTGCATCAGGTTGTCCAGCGCCTCCTGGATGGCGGCCTCGCTCTGGGAGTCGAGCGCGGAGGTGGCCTCGTCGAGCAGGAGGATGGGCGCGTTCTTGAGCAGGGCGCGGGCGATGGCCACGCGCTGGCGCTGCCCGCCCGAGAGCTTCACGCCGCGGTCGCCCACCGGCGTGTTGAAGCCCTCCGGCATGGCCTCGATGAACTCGCGGCAGCGGGCGATCTCGGCCGCGCGCAGGACATCGGCGGTGGAGGCCTCGGGGCGGGCGTAGCGGATGTTTTCCAGCACGCTGCGGTGGAAGAGGGAGATGTCCTGCGGCACCACGGCGATCATTTTGTGCAGGCTGGTCTGGGTGATGCGCGCGATATCCTGCCCGTCCACCAGGATGTGCCCGCCCTGCACGTCGTAGAAGCGCTGCAGCAGGGCCAGCACGGTGGACTTGCCGGCCCCGGAGGCGCCGACCAGGCCGACGCGCTGGCCCGGCTCGATCACCAGGTCGAGCGCGTTGAGGATGGGCGGGCGGCCGGGATAGGCAAAGCTCACCTGCTGGAATTCCACCCGTCCGGGCCCGGGGCGCAGCGCCGGGGCGCCGGCCACGTCGGGCAGGTCGTGCGGCACCAGGATGGCGCCCAGCGCCTCGTCGGAGCGGGCGATGTGCTGGGTGAGATCGACCAGCGCCACCGCGAGGTCGCGCGTGCCGTGCAGGATGGTGAAGCCGAGCGAGCAGATCAGCACCATGTCGCCCGGGGTGGCCCGGCCCTGCTCCCACATGATGACGCCCCAGGCGAGCAGGGCGGCCGTGACGAAGGCGGTGAGCACGGCGTGCAGCAGGCGCAGCTTTTCGAGGTAGAGCAGCGAGCGGCGGCGGGCGCGCAGCTCAAGATTGATGCCGTGGCGCACCCGCACCCGCTCGCGCAGCGTCGCCCCGAAGGCGCGCACCACGCCCATGTTGGAGATGATGTCCACCAGCTCGCCATCGACCTCGGCGGCGCGGGTGGCGAAGGTGCGGTGGATGGGGGTGCCGCGGCGGGCCAGCCAGAAGATCACCGCCGCCATTATCACCGAGACGGCAAGCAGCGAGCCTGCCATCGCCGGGTTGACACTGACCAGCAGGAGGATTGCCACCAGCACCGCCAGGCACGGCGGCAGCACGTTCCAGGTGGAGGTGTTCTCGAGCAGGAAGATGGCGTTGGAGGTGGCGGTGATGCGGCTGGCCAGCGTGCCGGGCAGGCGGTCGGCGAAATAGGTGGGAGAATGCCCGGCGAGGTGGAGGAAGAGGTCGGAGCGCAGGTCGCCGGTGACTGCCACGAAACTGTAGGCCGAGACCCAGCCGCCGATGCGCCAGGTGAGGTTGTCGGCGGCAATCAGCCCGCACAGCACCCAGAAGGCGGCCCATACCGGCGAGCCGACCAGGGTGGTGAGGCCCCACAGATCGTTGTGCCCGCCGGAGATGACGTCGATGAGGACCTTCAGCCCCCATTGGGTCAGCACCGAGGCGATCACCGCGACGATCACCGAGAGCAGCACCGTGAGATGGCCGATCTTGCGGCGCATGACGTAGTGCCACAGGAACGCGATGGCGCGGTTGCGGTAGCGGGTGATGTCGAAGGAGGGGGACGTCTGATCGGTCACGGTATTGGCTGTCTCGATTTCCAACCGGCGGGACGGTCCCGGCCAGTTTGTCAAGATGTATAGACTGTCCTGCCATTGCGGCGCCAATTTGGCCGTGTGGCCTCGCCGGCGTGCCGGGTTTCCGCCATATTCGCCCCCCAGTTTGCCGCCGGTTCCTTTTACCCATGAGGCGTCCCGTCGATGCGCATCGCCCAGATTGCGCCGCTGTTCGAATCCGTCCCGCCCCGCCGCTACGGCGGCACCGAGCGGGTGGTCGCCTGGCTGACCGAGGCGCTGGTCGCGCGCGGCCACGAGGTGACGCTGTTCGCCTCCGGCGACTCCACGACCTCGGCACGGCTGGTGCCCGTGCGCGAGAAGGCGGCGCGCTTCGTGCCCAATTTCGAGCGCAACAACGCCCCCTACGCGCGCATGCTCGAGATGGTGCGCCGCCGCGCCGCCGAGTTCGACGTGCTGCACTTCCACATCGACTTCCACCCCTTCTCGCTGTTCTCCCGCCAGGAGACCCCCTTCCTGACCACGCTGCATGGCAGACTCGACCAGGACTGGGTGCCCGAGATCTACGAGCTGTTTCCCGAGGTGCCGCTGGTCTCGATCTCCGATTCCCAGCGCCGTCCGATGCCGGGGCTCAACTGGGCGGCGACCGTGCGGCACGGCATGCCGCGCGACCTGCTGACCCCGATGGAGCCCGCCGGCCCGCGTGACTACTACGCCTTTCTCGGGCGCATCTCGCCGGAGAAGGGCATCGACAGCGCCATCGCCATCGCCGCCGCCGCCGGGGTGAAGCTGAAGGTCGCGGCCAAGATCGGCGCCGAGGACGAGGCCTGGTACCGCGCGGTGATCGCGCCGAAACTTTCCGGGGAGAGGGTGGAGTTCATCGGCGAGATCGACGATTCCCAGAAGCCCGCCTTCCTCTCCGGCGCCAAGGCGCTGCTCTTCCCCATCGCCTGGCCCGAGCCCTTCGGCCTGGTGATGATCGAGGCCATGGCCTGCGGCTGCCCGGTGGTGGCCTTCCGCCAGGGCAGCGTGCCCGAGGTGATCGAGGAGGGGCTGACCGGCTTCGTGGTCGAGACCGTGGAGCAGGCCGTCTCCGCCGCCGCCCGCGCGAGCACGCTGGACCGCGCCGCGGTGCGCCGGCGTTTCGAACAGCGCTGGACCTCGGAGCGGATGGTGGACGACTACCTGGCGGTGTATGAGCGTCTGATCGCTGCCAAACATCGCGCCAAACATCGCGATTGAGGCCAGATCCGGCCCCGTTTTCGCCATGTTGTCTGAGTACCTGACCGCCCGGCTCCTCCCGATCCCGGAAGGAGATTTTCGAGAACATCCAGCCTGACCGAAAGGGCCCACTGGCCATGCGTATCGCCCAGATCGCACCTCTCTTCGAGGCCGTCCCGCCGAAGCTCTATGGGGGCACCGAGCGTGTCGTCTATTCGCTCACGGAGGCCCTCGTCGAACTCGGCCACGACGTGACGCTCTTCGCCTCGGGCGATTCCATCACCTCGGCCAAGCTCGACGCGCCGTGGCCGCGCGCGCTGCGGCTCGACCCCGACATCCGCGACTGGGTGGCCACCTATGCGATGCTGGTCGAATACGTCCGCCAGCGCGCCGACCAGTTCGACATCCTGCACTTCCACATCGACTACTGGCCGAACTCGGTGTTCACCCGCCAGAAGGTGCCCTTCCTGACCACCCTGCACGGGCGGCTGGACCTGCCGGAGTTCGCGGCGGTGTACCGCATGTTCCCCAAGGTGCCGCTGATCTCCATCTCCAACAACCAGCGCACCCCGCTGCCCGACGTGGGCTGGGCCGCCACCGTCTATCACGGCATGCCGCAGAACCTGCTGACCCCCCAGCCGGTGGCGGGCGAGCGCAACTACTTCGCCTTCCTCGGGCGCATCTCGCCCGAGAAGGGCATCGAGCGCGCCATCCAGATCGCCGACCGCGCGGGCGTGAAGCTCAAGGTCGCGGCCAAGGTGGACAAGGCCGACGCGGAATACTTCAAGACCGCCGTCGAGCCCCTGCTGCATGACGACAACGTCGAGTTCATCGGCGAGATCAACGACGCGCAGAAGCCGGCCTTCCTCTCCGGCGCCAAGGCGCTGCTCTTCCCCATCGACTGGCCCGAGCCTTTCGGCCTGGTGATGATCGAGGCCATGGCCTGCGGCTGCCCCGTCATCGCCATGC
>CALNAL010000431.1 GCA_937874445.1 uncultured Acetobacteraceae bacterium
GGAATACGCTTCACTTTTCCGGCCCGCGGCATTGCGGTGAGGGGGAGGCAGGGCGTCGGGGGCAGACGCGGAGCCAAAAGAATAAAGTCCTTTTGCTTCTTTTCCTTCAGGAAAAGAAGACTTCCTTCCCTTGCCTCGCCTGGTGCGTGCCGCGCGGTATCACCGCCCCGGTTGTCAAGCGGGTCCCGGCGCGCCTAGATGGCCGCATGAAGCGCGCACTGATCGGCTACACGGGTTTCGTCGGGGCCAGTCTGCTGGCGTCCGGCGGTTTCACCCATGGCTTCAACCGTGCCGACGCTGCCGAGGCGCGGGGCATTCGTTTCGGCGAGGTGGTCGTGGCGGCGGTGCCGTGTCTGGCCGCCCAACCTGACGATGCGGCCGATGCCGCGGCCGTGGCGGCGCTGGCGGAGGTCATTGCGAGTCTCCAGGCCGAGCGTTGTGTGCTGCTGTCCTCGCCGGAGGTCTTCGCTCCGGGGGCCCACGACGAGGATGCGATCCCGGCGCCGTCCACCCCGGCGGGGGTCCGCCGGCGCGCGCTGGAGGAGCTGGTGGCGGGGAAGTTCGCGCGGTCCAGCATCGTTCGTCTGCCCGGCCTGTTCGGCGACGGGCTCAAGGCCAACGCGTTGTTCGAACTGGCTTCCGGCCGGGCCGGCGCGATCGACCCGGCGGCTCGGCGGCAATGGTATCCGCTGCGGCGGCTGGCCGGCGACCTCGAGCACATTGCCGGGGCGGGGCTCGCGGTGGCGCATCTGGCGCCCGAGCCGGTGGCCTTCCGCGAGGTGCTGGCGCGGCATTTCCGCACGCTGGTGCCCGGCCGGGAGGGCGCGGCCCCGGCCGTGCCGGAGCTGACCACGCGCCATGCCGCCCTGTTCGGCGCTCTGGAATCCGGCGATGCGGCGCCTTATCTCATGCGGGGCCCCCAGGTGCTGGCGGCGATGGGCGACTTTCTCACCCAGCGGCGGCGTCGCGGAGGGGCGGGAGTCTCCTGAATGTCTGACGATACGGCGGCGGAGGTCGGCGCGCTCGCTCGCGAGCTGGTGCGCATCGACAGCCGTTCCTCGCTTTCCAACCGGCCGGTGGCCGAGGCCATCGAAGCCCATCTGCCCGGTTTCACTTTCGAACGGATCGACTACACCGACCCCGCCGGCGTGACCAAGCGCTGCCTGGTGGGGCGGCGCGGCGCCGGCACCGGAGGCCTGGCGTTCTCGGGCCACATGGACACGGTGCCCGACACCGGCTGGCATGACGACCCCTGGTCGGGCCGCATCGCCGAGGGCGTGCTGCACGGCCTGGGCAGCGCGGACATGAAGGGCCCGCTT
The DNA here is from genome assembly GCA_937874445.1 of uncultured Acetobacteraceae bacterium. Taxonomy (GTDB): domain Bacteria; phylum Pseudomonadota; class Alphaproteobacteria; order Acetobacterales; family Acetobacteraceae; genus Rhodovastum. The sequence continues at coordinate 1,320 of CALNAL010000431.1, forward strand.
GCCGCCGTCCTGTTCGCCGCGCGCCACCTGCCCGCGCGGGTGCCGCTCACCGTCGCCTTCACCGCCGACGAGGAGACCACCAACCAGGGCGCCAGCGAAGTGGCCGCCCGCTCGCAGCTGCTGCGCGAGGCCCGGCCGGCCGGCATGATCATCACCGAGCCGACGCGGATGGTGCCGGTGCGCGGCCATCGCAGCTACTATCTTTTCCGCGTCGGCGCGGCCGGGGTGCAGGCGCACTCCTCCACCGGGCGCGGGCGCAACGCCAACTGGGCGCTGCCGGAGTTCCTCGCCGAGATGCGGACGCTGCACGAGATGCTGCGCACCGACCCGGCGTTGCAGGACGCCGCCTACGATCCGCCGTTTACCGACCTCAACCCGGTGATCGACAATTTCGGTACCGCCGACAACGTCACGGTGCCGCGCGCCGAGGTGCGCATGTCCTACCGCTACAGCCAGCGCATCGACCCCGCGCCGGTGGTGGCGGCGGTGCGCGCGGCGGCCGAGCGGCACGGGCTTTCCTTCGCCGAGGAGCACGACGGCCCGCCGCCGGAGCTGGCGGTGGACCATCCCCTGGTGGCGCGCTGTGTCGCGGCCACCGGCACCCCGGCCGCCACCGCCCCCTTCGGCACCGATGCGCCGGAGCTGGCGACCCTGGTCCCCTGCGTCATCATGGGCCCGGGCGACATCGGCCTGGCCCACGCGCCCGGCGAGCACGTGCCGCTGGCCGAGCTGGCGCGCGGGGCGGAGGTGTTCGCGCGGCTCGCCTGCGAGATGGCCGAGGCCTGAGCACCGATGCTTTCCCGTCATTCTCTGACCTTCAGCCTGCTGCTCGGCGGGCTGATCGCCATTCCGCCGGTTTCCACCGACCTCGGCCTGCCCGCCTACGGCGCCACCGCCGCGGCGCTGGGCGTGCCCGAGGCGGCGATGACCCTCACGCTCAGCCTGTTCATGGCCGGCTTCGCGGCGGGGCCGCTGTTCTACGGCCCGTTCTCGGAGCGCTTCGGCCGGCGCCCGGTGCTGCTGGCCGGGCTGTGGCTCTATCTGGCCAGCTCGCTGGTCTGCCTGTTCGCCTCCTCGTTCACCGTGCTGCTGGCGGCGCGGCTGGTGCAGGGATTTGCCGCCTCCTCGGGCACGGTGCTGGCCATTGCCGCCATCCGCGACCTGTTCAACGGGGCCGCCGGGCAGCGCAAGATATCGGTGGTGATGATCATCAACGGCGTGGCGCCGCTGGTGGCTCCCACGCTGGGCGTGGGGCTGCTGGCCATGGGGGGCTGGCGACTGGGCTATGGCGTGATGGTGGTGGGCGGCATCGCGCTGGTGGCAAGCGTGAGCTTCGGCTTTGCCGAATCCATCGCCCGGCGCAATCCCGGCGCGCTGGCCCCCGGCGCGCTCTGGCAGGGCTACCGGCGCGTGCTGCTCCACCCCGTGAGCGGGCGCGCCGCGCTGTTCAACGCCTTCGGCTTCGGGGCGCTGTTCACCTACATCTCCGGCTCGCCGATCGTGCTGATCTCGCACATGGGCATCTCGCAGAGCGGCTACGGGCTGATCTTCGCGGCCACCGCCACCGCCACCGTGGGCGGCACCGCGGTGGGAATGCTGCTGCGCCGCGTCCGGGTGGGCACCCAGGGGCTGATCCGCACCGGGCTGCTGGCCACCCTGCTGGCCACCGCCGGGCTGCTGGGCATGAACGCCTTCGGGGTGTTCCGCCTGGAGCTGATGCTGCCGCTGATGATGCTCTCCAACGCCGGCGTCGGCCTGGCCGGCCCGGCCGCCAGCTACGCCGCGGTGCGCGACCTGCCGGAACTCGCCGGCTTCACCTCCGCGGTGCTGACCAGCGCCCAGATGCTGATGGCCGCCCTGGCCTCCGCCCTGGCCTCGGCCCTGTTCGGCCTGCTCGGCCCGGCCGCCATGGCCGCGGCCATGTTCGGCTTCGCCCTGCTCGCCGGGGCCACCTACCTCGCAACGCCGTACGGGACGGCGCCACAGGTGCGGGAGTAGAGGAGGCAAGACAAGGAAGGTGTTCTCCTTTCGGGAAAGGAGAACCAGGAAAGCTTTGTTCCTTTGGCTCCGCGCCTGTGTCATGCGCGGAGCCAAACGAGCAAAAGTCCTTTTGCTTCTTTTCCTTCAGGAAAAGAAGACCTTCCCTTCCTTGCCCCGGCCGGCGAAAACCGGAACGCCGGCCAACCGGGAGGACCCTCATGCCCCAGACGGACCATTTCCACGCCGCCGCCGCCCACTACCGCGCCGGCCGTGTTCCCTACCCGGCGGCGCTGATCGCGCGGGTTGCCGAATTCGCCGGGCTCGGCGCGGAGCACCGGGTGCTCGACCTCGGCTGCGGGCCCGGGCCGCTCGCCCTGGCCTTTGCGCCGCGCGCGGGCGAGGTGGTGGCGCTCGACCCCTCCGCGGCCATGCTCGCCGAGGCGCGCGCCGCCGCCGCGGGCCTCGCCAACATCCGCTTTCTCCAGAGCGATTCGACGCAGCTCGCCACCCTGGACGGCCCGTTCCGGCTCGTCACCATGGGCCGGTCCTTCCACTGGATGGACCGCCCCGCCACCCTCGCCGCGCTGGAGCGGCTGGTGGACCCGGCCGGCCTGATCGCGCTGTTCGACGACGCCTGGCCCGATCTGCCGGTCAACGCGTGGCGCAAAACCTGGCAGGCCATCCGCTGCCGCCACTTTCCCGGAGAGGACATGCTGCACCACCGCTCCGGCTGGGTACGCCACGAAGGCGTGCTGCTCGAGTCCGCCTTCTGCCGCCTCGAGCGCCACGGCGTGCTGGTCCGCCGCGCGGTCGACGCCGCGGCGCTGATCGAGCGGGCGCTGTCGATGTCCACCACGTCGACGCCGGGCGCGGAGGCCGACGCCATGGTCGCCGAGATGCGCGGCGAACTGACGGGCGTGCGGGAGGAGGTGGTGGAGAGCGTGGCGCTGCTGGCGTGGCGGAAAAGCAGGTAGGCAGGGCTTCTTTCGCCTTCCGGAAAAGAAGCAACAGGATGTTATTCGTCTACCCCCGCCTGTGGTCCAGGCGGGGGGGCAAGCGAATAAAGCTTTTTCGGTTCCTTTTTCCCGAAAAAGGAACCCTGTTCTTGCTTTTATCCTTCGAGATAGACGTCGTCGCGCGGCTGGCCGAAGGTCATTTCCACGCGCCCGACATGCGAGAAGGTCGCCGCGAAATGCGTCTCCGGCCCGACGCGGTGGCAGCCGCCCCAGGCGCCGCAGGTGATGACCTGCCCGGCGAGCAGCCCGCCGTCCCAGCGGCTGCCGACGTTGGCGAGCCACACCACCTCGCCCAGCAGGTCGCCGCCGGGCATGCCGGTGTGGCTGATCTCCACCTTGTCGTCGGCGGTGGCCACCACGCTCTCGCGGGCGAGGTCGATGGCGCCCCAGCCGGTCACCGGCGTGCCCGTCACCAGCAGGCCGTTGCTGAGGTGGTCGGCCAGCGCGCAAAGGGGCGAGACGGCCTTGGAATCGAGGTAGCGCGACTGCACCACCTCGATGGCCGGCAGGAAGGCGGCGATGGCGTCGGCCACTTCCGCGCGGGTGTAGGGCGCCTCGCGCACGGGCAGGTCGCGCCCGAGCTTCACCGCCACCTCGGCCTCGACGCCGTGCATCGGGAAGCGGGCGGAGGAGACGCGCGCCGGGCTCGCGACGACCAGCTTGGCGTTGAGGGCGGCGCAGGTGGAATGGCCGTTCTTGAGGGGGGCCACCTTCCAGCCCACCACCGGGCCGAGCTGGTCGGTCACGGCCTTCTGGATGGCGTAGGCGGCGGCCTCGTCGCGGGGGCGCAGCGTCTCCGGCAGGTCCTTGAGATGGTTGGCGGCCTCACGCCGGGCCTCCAGGAGCATTTCCGCTGCGCGCTCTATCGAATCCGACATGACGAGTTTCCTTGGGTCCTGGCCACCTTCCGTCGCGGCCTTCCGCAGTCCGGCCTAGCGGCTCCGGCGCGGACCTGCAAGCCGGGGCTCCCATCCCTTGGCCCTGAAGGGGCGGAGGGGGCCGGGATGGCTTCATCCGTGCGGACCCCGCGCCGGTGACGGCCGCCCCCTCTGGACGGCAGCGGCGGAAACGTCGCAGATAGCGGAACGAGTCACGGAGCCCCGGATGCCGCACGCCCTTCCCGAGCCGTTCCCCTGCCGATGAGCCGGGGCTGATGCAGATTTTCCACGATTGGCATGCCCTGCCGCCGGATGCCCGGGGGGCGATGGTGGCGATGGGCAATTTCGACGGGGTGCACCGCGGCCACC
>CALNAL010000432.1 GCA_937874445.1 uncultured Acetobacteraceae bacterium
AGCAGGGGCGGGAGCGGCCTCCCCGGTGGCCGGTGCCGGAGTCTTGCGGGATCGCCACAGCATCACACAACTCCTCCCGTTCAGGTGGCCCCCGCATTCCGGGGCGCGTGAGCCTGTCCGCGTTCCCTTGAGCCGCGGAAGGGCGCGCGCGCATCGTTGGGCGGGCATCTTCCGGTTTGGGCCGGTCCGGCCAAAACCGGGCGCACTCTAAAACATTTTCCGCTCGCACCGGCGCGCGGAAAACGCTTCGGGTCCTCGTCGTCCCGGGCGGAGGCGCGCGACCCGGCGATTGCGCCGGATCGCGACTCTGTTCGCCCCGGACTCTCGCGGGGACTCTCGCGGGGGCTCTAGCGGGCGGCCCGCTTGATCGGCTGCATCGCCTTGGCCAGCGTGATCGCCTGCTGCAGCTGGAAGTCGGTTTCCGGCTTGGCGGGGTCGTAGGCGGGCCAGGACTCCGGCGGCAGCTGGGGGATGTCCTTCGCGATAGGCGGCAGGTCGGTGCGCGGCGGGGCCTTGCCCTGCTGCGAGCCGCCCGTGTTGGAGAGCGCCCCGCGCAGATCGGCCTCGCGATCGGGCAGGAAGTGCGGCTTCTCCTCGCGCGAGGCCGCCACCGGCACGTCGGGCGTGATGCCCAGCCCCTGGATGGACCGTCCCGAAGGCGTGTAGTAGCGCGCCGTGGTCAGCCGCATCGCCCCCTCGTTGCCGAGCGGGATCACCGTCTGCACCGAGCCCTTCCCGAAGCTCTTGGAGCCCAGGAGGATGGCGCGCTGGTGGTCCTGCAGGGCGCCGGCGACGATCTCGCTGGCCGAGGCCGAGCCGCCGTTGATCAGCACCACGATCGGCAGGCTGTCGGTGATGTCGCCGCCCTTGGCGTTCCACCGCTGACTGTCCTCGGGGTGGCGGGCGCGGGTGGAGACGATCTCGCCCTGGGCGATGAAGTCGTCGGCCACCGCCACCGCCTGGTCGAGCAGACCGCCGGGGTTGTTGCGCAGGTCGAGGATCAGCGCGTGCAGATGCCCGCCGGCCTGGCGCTTGAGGTCGGTGAACGCCTTGCGCATGCCCGCATCGGTCTGCTCGGTGAACTTGGTGAGCCGGATGTAGCCGACCTCGCCGCTCTCCATATGCGACTTGACCACCTGGATGTGGATCACCTCGCGGGTGAGGGTCACGTCGAGGGGCTTGTCCACGCCCTCGCGGCGGATGGTCAGCTTGATCTTCGAGTTGGGGGCGCCGCGCATCTTGTCCACCGCGTCGTTGAGGGTCATGCCCTGCACGGTGGTGCCGTCCAGCGAGAGAATGAAATCGCCCGCCTTGATGCCGGCGCGACTCGCCGGGGTGTCGTCGATCGGGCTGATGACCTTGATGAACCCGCCCTCCTGGGTCACCTCGATGCCCAGGCCCCCGAACTCGCCGCGGGTATCGACCTGCATCTCCTTGTAGGCTTTGGCGTTCATGTAGCCGGAGTGCGGATCGAGCCCGGTGAGCATGCCGTTGATGGCATTCTCGATCAGCTCGCGGTCCTTGACCGGCTCGACGTAGTCGGCGCGCACGCGGTCGAACACGTCGCCGAACAGGGTCAGCAAACGGTAGGTCTCGGCCTGACCCGCGTTCTGCGCGAAGGCTGCTGGCAGCATCCACGCGCCGACCTCCCGGCCCAGCGGGGCAAGGACGAGGCCGGCGACAAACGCGGTTCCGACCAGCAGGCCCGTGCGAAACTTCATCGACGAAATTCCCTTTTGGCTGACCCCCTTCGGCTGGCCCTGGGGGGGGAGGCTGTCTGTTTGGCGGTCCAGGGGCTGTTTAGCTGTCCAGGAGCTGGGAGAGGAACATTGGACGAAGAACGCCCGTTGTCACCCCCCTACCTGAATTGGCCCTTGCAGGGGCATACGTCCGTAATGGCCGCGAAAGTGTTAACGGGAGCGGGGATCAGGCGTCGATCAGGCTGGTGCCCGTCATCTCGGCGGGCTTGGGCAGGCCCAGCAGCGTCAGCAGGGTCGGCGCGATGTCGGCCAGGCGGCCGTCGTGGATGGACTTCACCCCGGGCGCCCCGGCCAGCACCACCGGCACCACGTTGGTGGTGTGGGCGGTGTGCGGGCCGCCCGTCGTCGGGTCGCGCATCAGCTCGGAGTTGCCGTGGTCGGCGGTGACGAGCAGAGAGCCGCCCTGGCGCTCCAGCGCCGCGAGAATCTTCCCCAGCCCGGCATCGACCGTCTCGATCGCCTTGATCGCCGCCGGCAGGATGCCGGTGTGGCCCACCATGTCGGGGTTGGCGAAGTTGAGCACCACGAAGTCGTATTTGCCGGAATCGATCGCGGCGACCGTCTTCTCGGTCAGCTCCGGGGCCGACATTTCCGGCTGCAGGTCGTAGGTGGCCACCTTCGGGGAGGGCACCAGCACGCGGTCCTCGCCGGGGTTGGGGGCCTCGATGCCGCCGTTGAAGAAGTAGGTGACGTGCGGATACTTCTCGGTCTCGGCGGTGCGCAGCTGCTTCAGACCCGCGCGCGAGACCACCTGGCCCAGCAGGTTCTTCATCGTCTCGGGCGGGAAGAGCACGCCGAGGAAGGCCGTCAGGTCCTTGGAATACTGCGTCATGCCCGCGGCGGCGGCGAACTTGACGACGCGCGGGCGGGGGAAGCCGTCGAAGGCGGGATCGAGGAAGGCGGTGAGGATCTCGCGCACCCGGTCGGCGCGGAAGTTGAAGCAGAGAATGCCGTCGCCGTCCTTCATGCCGGCGTAGTCGCCCACCACGGCGGGGAGGACGAACTCGTCGGTGACCTTGGCGGCGTAGGAGGCCTCCATCACCGCAACGGGCGTGGCGAAGCGGGGGGCGTCGGCCTCGGCCATCGCCAGATAGTCCTTGCTCACCCGCTCCCAGCGCTTGTCGCGGTCCATCACGTAGTAGCGCCCGCTCACCGTGGCGATGCGGGCCCCCGCGGGCAGGGCGGCGGCGAAGGCGCGCAGATACTCCAGCCCCGACTGCGGCGGGGTGTCGCGTCCGTCCATGAAGGCATGCACCGCCACCGGCAGGCCCGCCGCCGTCAGCACCCGGGCGAGCCCCAGCGCGTGCTCCTGATGCGAATGCACCCCGCCCGGCGAGAGCAGGCCCATCAGGTGGCAGGTGCCGCCGCTCTTCTTGAGCTTGGCGATCAGCTCGACCAGCGCCGGGCGCTGTTCCACCGAATGGTCGGCGATGGCCTGGCTGATGCGCGGCAGCTCCTGCATCACCACCCGGCCGGCGCCGATGTTCATGTGGCCGACCTCGGAGTTGCCCATCTGGCCGGCGGGCAGGCCGACGTCGAGGCCGGAGGTCTTCAGGAAGGCGTGCGGGCAGTTGGCCCAGATGCGGCTGAAATTGGGGGTTTTCGCCTGCTTCACCGCGTTGTCCGCGGCGTCCTCGCGCCAGCCGAAGCCGTCGAGAATCATCAGCATGACCGGGCGGGGCGAAGTGGGCATGACGAGAATCCTTCTGGGGAATGCTGCGTTTAGGTAGCGCCGAGACCGCGCCCAGACAACCGCCTGGCGTGCAGGACGGCTCGATGGTTGCGTGTCTGCACCGGCCATATGCTATGGGTTGGGCGCCATTGATCCTGGCCGGCGTCTGCGCGGGATGGGGGGCGGAGAATGACGAGGTCTGTCGCGGAGGTGATCCTTTTCGGGGGGCTGGCGGCCGTCGTGTCCATCTTGGCCGCCTTGTGGGGTTCCCTGCTAAGCGAAATCAGACCCTTCCTCCCTCCGACGATGCGGAAAAGTTCCGTTGAAGGATGGGCTATTTCCTGTTGGATATGGGACAGCTATATCCCGAAGAAGATTCAGAGAAAATATTTTATGCTCCATATTTTTGGAGTTATTTTTGTTGGATACATAAATATTTTTGTCGGGCTGAACGAAGATTTTGCCGCCACGGTTGTCTTTCGCGTGGTTTTGGCGGGCGGTCTGGTGTCACTCGCCGTGGAGGGCTGGCGGCATCGCGACAGGTTGTTCGGCCTGCCATCGCCTCGTCGGACGACCCCCCGCCAGAGCGCCGGAGACGTCCCGGAGATTATGTCGGGCCCCGGTGCCTCCTTGCCTGGAGCGCCGAAGAAGATGGAATGGTACGACGTGTTGAGGCCCCGCGAAGCGGTTGCCGCGGGACTGATCGGTCTCGCGGTGGCGTGGGCCTGCTTCCATTTCGCCACCTCCCAAGGAGGGGTCTTCCCGGGCTACAGTTTGCTGCAGACGAAAAATCTCGGGATGGCCTTGATGCTTCTCGGTTTCGCCATCCCCTATTGGCTGACGAGGCATCTGCTCAGGCGACGCTAGAATCGCTGCGTGGCGTGAATCTGCTCGGAGGAAGGACGAATTCCGGGGACGCTCAGGGCCGCCCGGCGCGGTGGTAGGGATGGCCCAGGGCAATCGAGCGGGCGCGATAGAGCTGCTCGGCGAGCATGACGCGCGCCAATTGATGCGGCCACGTCATGGCCCCCAGCGACAGCACGGCATCGGCCCGTGCCAGCACCGCCGGGTCCAGCCCCTCGGCCCCGCCGATCAGGAAGGCCAGCGGCCGCCCCGCCTCCAGCCAGCGGGTCAGCTGCGCGGCAAACGCCTCGGTGTCGAGCGCCCGGCCGCCAAGGTCGAGCGCCACTGCCTGGGCGTGCGCGGGCAGGGCCGCCAGCAGCGCCGCGCCTTCCCGCCGGCGGCACTCCAGCGGGGCGCCGTGCCCGTCCGGCAGCTCCACCAGGCGCAGCTTCGGACGCAGCCGCTCGGCATAGCGCGCCACCAGCTCCGCCTCCGGCGTGCGGCCGGCTCGGCCGATGGCAATCAGGGTGATCTCAGTCATGAGACGGGAGCCTCGCCCCCTGCGCTCCAGGCCAGGGCTCCGCCCTGGACCCGCCAAGGGCCGAGAGGCCCCCCAGGCAGGAGGGCTCTGCCCTCCTGCACCTCCCGCCAAGGGCCGAGAGGCCCTTGGAACCCGGTCGTTTGGCGCTGTGCGGTTGTTCCCTTCGGCGCGTAGCGCCCAGAACCCGTGTCTGAAATCCTCGGATCAAGGGCGCTTCGCGCCGAAGGAAAAAGTCGCCGGGACCTTAAAGAATCGCGGGTGCAGGGGGCCGTCGCCCCCTGCCGGGTCCAGGGCGGAGCCCTGGTCGAAAGTCCCCAGGTCACGGGGTATCGTCGAGCTCGGGGCCCCACATGCGTTCGAGGGCGTACATCGCGCGGGCCTCGGGCTTGAAGAGGTGGACCACGATATCGCCGGCGTCGAGCAGCACCCAGTCGGCGCCGTTGGCTCCCTCGATCTGGACGTGGCCGAACTTGGCCTCGGAGATCTTCTGGTCGAGGTGGGTGGCCATGGCGGAGATCTGGCGGTCGGCGAGGCCGGTGGCGATGATCATGCGGTCGGCGAAGGCGGCGCGGCCGGCGAGATCGATGGTCACGACGTTCTCGGCCTTGTCGTCCTCGAGGCTGGCGAGGATGAGCTTCTGCAGGGCCTCGAGTCGCGAGGGCTCGGTCTTTTTGCGCGGGCGCGGCGCGGCGGCGCGGGGACGCGGCCCGGCGGCGGCGGCCTTCTTGCGCGGGGTGCCCGGAGC
>CALNAL010000433.1 GCA_937874445.1 uncultured Acetobacteraceae bacterium
GGAAGGCCGCTGCATTCATGAAAACATTCCTAGCACAACACGTGCCGGGAGGCAAGGAAAAAAGCGGAGGCGCGAGGCGGTGGGCTGAAGCCCACCCTACCCTTGGATGTCGGAATACGCTTCGCTTTTCCAGCCCACGGCGTTGCGGCGCGGGGGAGGCAGGGCGCCGGGGGCAGACGCGGAGCCAAAAGAATAAAGTCCTTTTGCTTCTTTTCCTTCAGGAAAAGAAGACTTCCTTGCTTCCTGCCCCCTCCCGGCGAAACCCCTCTTGCGGGAAAGAGTGTCGCGAGGCACCAACGCGGCATGGACCTGCACACCACCCCTCGTCTTTACGTGCCCGACCCGCTTGCCGCGGGGGAGCGGGTGCAGCTGGCGCCGGGGCAGGCGCATCATCTCGGCGGTGTGCTGCGGCTGGCGGCCGGCGAGGCGGTGCGGCTGTTCAACGGGCGCGACGGGGAATTCGCCGGGCGCGTCGCGGCGCTGAAGCGCGAGAAGGCCGAGGTGGAGGTGGGTGCGGCGCTGCGTCCGCAGACGCCCGAGCCCGACCACTGGCTCGTCTTCGCTCCGCTCAAGCGCGACGCCACCGATCTGGTGGTGGAAAAGGCCACCGAGCTGGGGGTGGCGCGGCTGGTTCCGGTGCTCACCGAGCGCACCCAGGCGGCGCGGGTCAACACGGCGCGACTGGCGACGATCGCCCGGGGGGCCGCCGAGCAGTGCGAGCGGCTGACCCTGCCCGATGTGGCCGAACCGGTGCGGCTGGCGGCGCTGCTGGCGGCGTGGTCGCCGGGGCGGCGGCTGGTGGCCGCGCTGGAGCGGGCCGGCGCCCCGCCCCCGCCGCGCGGGCTGGCCGCATGTGCGCTGCTGGTGGGACCGGAGGGCGGGTTCTCGCCGGCAGAGGTTGATCTTCTGCGTCGGCATACCTTTGTAGAAGCAGCTGGACTCGGGCCGCGCATCCTGCGCGCCGAGACGGCTGCGATCGTCGGGTTGGCCCTGCTCGGGGCGTAGCGGCGACCAAGTCACGTCACGTATCGCCGCCGCGGCGAGGGGGACTCGCATCACCATGTCCAACCCCGGAGAGATTGATTCCACGCCGATCACCTCGGTCCGCCAGCTGGCCGAGTGGTTCGCCGCCGGCTGCAAGCCGCCGGAAGCCTTCAGCATCGGCACCGAGCACGAGAAGTTCGGCTTCCGCTTCGACACCCTCGCGCCGCCCGCCTACGCGCCGGGAGGCATCCGCGCCCTGCTGGAGGGCATGGCCGAACGCATCGGCGGCACGGCGATCCACGACGAGGAGAACCTGATCGGCCTCGCCCAGCCCGACGGGGCGGCGCTGTCGCTGGAGCCGGCCGGGCAGTTCGAGCTTTCCGGCGCTCCCGTGCCCGACCTGCACGCCACCCGCGCCGAGCTGGAGCGGCACCTGAAGGTGGCGCGCGAGGTGGCGGCGGGGCTCGGCTTCGGCTTCGCGGGGCTCGGCTTCCATCCCACCGCGCGGCGCGAGGACATGCCGTGGATGCCCAAGAGCCGCTACGCCATCATGCGCCGCTACATGCCCACCCGCGGCGGCCTCGGCCTCGACATGATGACCCGCACCTGTACCGTGCAGGTGAACCTCGACTACACGTCCGAGGCCGACATGGTGCGCAAGCTGCGCGTGGCGCTGGCGTTGCAGCCGGTGGCCACCGCGCTGTTCGCCAACTCGCCCTTCACCGAGGGGCGCCCCAACGGCTACCTCTCCTGGCGCGGCCATGTGTGGACCGATACCGACCCCGACCGCACCGGCATCCCCGCCGTGTTCTTCGAGGAGGGCTTCGGGTTCGAGCGCTATGCCCGATGGCTGGTCGATGCGGTGCCGATGTATTTCGTCCATCGCGAGAGCGGCTACGTCGACCTCGCCGGGCGCTCGTTCCGCGACTTCCTGGAGGGAAAAATCCCCGCCACCGGCCCTGCTACCCTGGGGGACTTCGCCGACCACCTGACCACCGTGTTCACCGACGTGCGGATCAAGCGCTTCCTGGAGATGCGCGGGGCGGACGCCGGCAGCGTGGAGATGATGGTGGCGCAGTCGGCCTTCTGGGTGGGGCTGCTCTACGACCCGGCGGCGCTGGCGGCGGCCGAGGCGCTGGTGCGGCGCGCTCCCTGGCAGGACTATGCCGCGCTGCGCGAGGCGGTGGCGCGCCAGGCGCTCGACGCCCCGTGGCAGGGCGGCACCCTGCGCGACCTCGCCCGCGATGCGGTGGCCATCGCCCGCGACGGGCTGGCCGCGCGCGCCCGGCGCAATGCCGACGGACAGGACGAGCGCATCCATCTCGCGCCGCTGGAGGCGCTGGCGGCCGGGGCGCCCACCCAGGCCGAACGCTGGCTGGAGCGCTGGCGCGGGCCGTGGCACGGCAATGTCTCGCGGATTTTCGTCGAGGCCGAATACTGACGCCCGGCCGGGGCCTCGCCCTCCCGGGAGACGACGGGGCTTGATGGAAACGGCGGGCGAGGTGTTCTTGCGTTCAAGAGAGAAGAACCGGGCGAGAGGGAAGAACCGGGCAGGAGGGAAGAACCGGGCAGGCTTCCTTCGCGAGGGCTCCGCGCCGGGGACAGGCGCGGCCCTTTGACGGGGGGCCCTTCTTCGGGCCACCGGTCCCGCCGGCGGGAGCGACACAACCGTCAAGCGTGAACTGCCCTCAAAAGTTGCATAAAAACTTGCTTCCGCGACCGGCTTCAGAGTTAATGTGCACATGATCGTAGGCAGCCGCCGTGACGAAAGTGCCCTCGCCCCGCCCGTCCCCGGCGCGGCCACGGCCTTGCGCCTGCGGCTGATCGGGCAGATGGAGGCACGGACCCTCAAGGGAGAGAACGTGCTGCCGAACGGGCGCAAGACCCGGGCGCTGCTGGCCATTCTCGGACTTTCCCGGCCCCGGCCGGTGCTGCGCAGCCGGCTCGCCGAGATGCTGTGGAGCCGCCGCCCGGAAGAACAGGCCCGCGCCTCGCTGCGCCAGGAGATCCACCGCCTGGCCGAAAGCCTCGGCCCCATCGGTTCGCAGGCGCTGGCCGTCAACCGCGACAATCTGGCGCTGCGCCCCGGCTCGGTGTGGATCGACGTCGAGGAGGTGCTGCACGCCTCCCCCGAGCAGCCGGCCGCCCTGGACCTGCTCGACGGCACGCTGCTCGATGAGCTGCGGGGCCTCACCCCCGCCTTCGACACCTGGCTCGTCGCCGAGCGGGAGCGCCTGGTCGACCGCGCCCGGGGCGTGGCCGAGGCCCTGCTGATCGAAACCCAGCACGCCGGGCCGGCCCATGCCGAGGAGGTGGTTGCCGCCGCCCGCCGGCTGCTCGCCATCGACAGTGTTCACGAGGGGGCGTGGCGGGCCCTGATGCGGGCCCACGCGGCCCGGGGCGAACACGGCCTGGCGATCCAGGCCTATGAGCGCTGCCGGGCCGTGCTGGCCGACCGCCTGGCCGCCTCCCCCTCCGAGGAAACCCTGCACGTGGCGACGGAAATCCGCTCCGCGACCACCTCCGGCAGGAACGAGCCGGGGGGAAGCGGCCCGCCCGGCGCGCGGCCGACGCCTCGCTTCACCCTGGTCGTCCCCCCCCAGGGAGAAGCCGCCGGCACCGTCCCCGGGCTGCGGGCCGGGCCCAGGGAAGCCGAACCGTGGGAGGGGGGGAAGGCGCACGACCTGCGTCCGCAGGATCCGCGCCCGCACGACCCCCCGCGCCCGCACGACCCCCCGCGTCTGCAC
>CALNAL010000434.1 GCA_937874445.1 uncultured Acetobacteraceae bacterium
CGCCGCCTATGGGGGGGCCGCCGGAGTTGGGGCGGGGGGAGACGACGGGCCGCCTGACGCGTGGCGGCCCCGCGGGGGGCTTCCTGGGGGCGGGCCGTCCGCCGCGGGACACGCGGCGGAAGGGGGGATGTGCTGGCACATCCCGCGGCATCGCGCTTGAGCACGCGCAGCCCGTCGAAGGCGGCGATCTGGTGATAGCGTGACCAGGCCTCGGCGAACGCCGGGTCGGAGGCCGACAGCACCGCGACGTAGTTGATGCCCTCGCGGGTATCGACCACGGCGAGGTCGGGGCAGTTGGCCACGAAATCGCGCGTGATCCAGCGGCGGATCGGGTAGTCCTTCGGCGCCGCGCCGTCCTGGCGCATGCGCCACAGCTCGCCCTTCAGCGCCCACATCGAATCGAACCGGCTCGCCCATTTCACCCCGGTATCGTTGACCACCGGGAATCCCAGGGCGATCCACTCCGAGAAGGCGATATAGGTGTGGGCGTTCTCCTGCTTGACGAGGCGCTCCAGCTTCACCTCGGTATCGAGGTTGGGGGCCACCGCCGCGCTCACCCAGCTCTGCAGGCGCTGGTAGTCGTCGCGGGCGAAGCTGGCGAGCGAGCCGAGGGCCAAGAGCGTCCCGGCGAACACCGCGAGCGAGCGGCGCGGGCGCAGCTGCGCCACCGAGGCCAGCCACAGCAGCAGCACGAGCAGCGTCGCCACTGTCGCGGGCAGGCGGTGGTAGAACCAGTTCTTGCCCTGCGACACGTAGGAGGCGGCGGCCGCCACGGCGAAGACGGCGAGGACCGCCAGCAGCACCTGCACGAACGGACGCAGCTGCGGGGCGGAGGCCGCGCCCTCCCGCGGTCCCGCGGCCCGGAACAGGAATCGGGGCGCCAGGGCCGCCAGCAGGACGCTCACCGCCACGCCGGTCAGCAGCACGCGGCTCTGCAGCAGGATCTGCCAGCAGGGCGTATCGGTGCCGCCGTAGAGGGCCAGCGCCAGGGGCACGGCCTGCTCGAGAAAGGCGGGGCAGAACAGCAGAACTCCCACGCCGTAGAGGGCCAGCGCGGCCGCCGCGCCGAGGCTGGAGGGGCGCCACATCTTGCCCCCCATCCGCCAGGCGAGCAGTTCGGCCGCGCCGAAGGCCACGCCATAGGTGGGCTTGAGCGCGCAGGCCAGCCCGGCCACCATGCCCACCGCGAGTCCGAGCCGCCCCGGCTCCGCCGCGCGCGCCTCTCCGTCGTGGGGGATGCCCCGCGCCAGCAGTGCCAGATAGGGCAGCGAGGCGGCGATCAGCAGATGCTCGCGCTGGCCGAATTCCACCCCCGGCAGCACCAGCAGCAGCGTGCCGATGGTGGCGAACACCGGCAGGCGGCGCGCGAACAGCGCCCCGCGTCCGGCCAGCAGGCAGGCCGTCCACCAGGCGCAGCTCAGCACGATGGCCGCGAAGAACGGCGCCGAGGCCGCCCGCGGCGAGATCCCGAAGGTCGCGCTGACCAGCGAGGGCAGAGCGTAGATCCACACGATCAGCGGCGGATTGACCTCGACGAGGTCGGTATAGAGCCGCTCCCCGGCCAGCCAGCGGCGCGCCACGTAGAGCAGCCAGGCGACATCGTCCTTCAGCGGCGAGGTCATCGCCGTGGCCAGCACCAGGGTCAGGGCCAGGGCGAGCACCGCCAGGGAGATCACCGTCGGCGCATCGAGGTTGCGCACGAGGGGGCGGCTTTGCCGGCCGGACCGAGCGGAAGAGCTGGGCAGAGCGGAAGAGAGGATGTTGCGCATCGCGGTCAGGTCACTCGGCATCCCTGGCATACGCCAAGCCCTGCCATGGCTGGAACGCCCCATGGACGCTCCCGCCACCCTGACCTTGCGTAAACTGCTTCAAGCTGTCCATTACGCCTCCCACCGAGGTGCGCCAAGTCTCGTTCTGTGTCACGGCGGGACGGAGATCCGCTCCCGGGCAGAATGCCTTTTGCGCCATCCCGCGGCGAAATCATGGCGACGTGCCGTCGTGTCGCGGCGGGGCGGAAAAGCACGGCCGGGGAAGGCTTTCCCGTCTTTCCCGGGGGATGTGGGGCTGGCGACATCGGGCCGCGCTGTGGCAGGTTGCGCCCGCCCGGGCCGGCTCGGCCGGTTCCTTTCCGGGAGGCGGAGGTCGTGAGTGATGGAATACTGGCAGGAATTGTTGTCCGCCGAGGCGCTGGCCGCCTCCGCCGGACAGACCCTCTGGCGTGACGCCTATCCCGCCCGCCTGCCCGATGGTTCCGGCCTTCTGCTGCCGCTGCGCGATCTCGGCGAGAGTGCCGTGGCCGGGCTGATCGTCAACCAGGCCAGCTTTGCCGTGTTCGACCGCCTCAGCGGGCTGCTTTCCGAGCTGGCCCGCCGCTTCGAGCCCGATGTGGTGGTGGGCCTGCCCACGCTCGGTCACGGCCTCGGCGCGGAGGTGGCCCGCTCCCTCGGCCATGCCAACTGGGTCGCCCCCGGCACCTCGCGCAAGTTCTGGTATCGCGAATCCCTCTCGGTGCCGCTGACCTCCATCACCACCCCCGGCGTCGGCCGGCGGCTCTGGCTCGACCCGCGCCTGCTCTCCCGCCTGGCCGGGCGGCGCGTGCTGGTGGTGGACGACGTGGTCTCCACCGGCACCTCCCTGCAGGCCGGGCTCGACCTGCTGGCCGCCGCCGCCATCACTCCCGTCGCCGCCGTGGCGGTGATGCTCCAGGGCAACCGCTGGTGCCGCACCCTGGGCGGGCAGGTGCCGGTCGCCGGGGTGTTCGCCACCCCCCTCTTCGCCCGCGAGGGAAACGCCTGGCGCCCCCGTCCGGAAACCAGCCGGAGCGAGGACTGCCCGCTGGAGCGCGCGCGCCAGTCCCCGCCGGAGAGAAATATCTAATTTTCGAAACATCTCCTCCCGTTTTTTGTTGAACGATCCCGCCCGATCAGGCCAAATCGGACAGTGTCGGGGTTTTCAGCCTGCGGCACCCCTCTGTCGGGATGCCCGAGGCCCCATGCCCTCTTTGGCCATCGCACGCCTCTGGTTCTGCTCCAACAGCTTCAACCCGCATCGCACGCGGCTGCGCGATGTGCTGCGTACCGAATGGGTCGAGGGCGCGGCGGCGGCGGCACGGTCCTGGCCGCGCCATTCGGAAATCGCCGGAGCCCTCGCCTTCGTGGCGGCCCGTCCCGACTGGCGGCTGACCCTGCTGCGCTGTGCCTCGGCCCCCGTGGGGGGCCCCCTGGCCGCCGAAGTCCTGGGGGCGTGGCTGACCGACGTGAGCGCGGGCCTGCAGGCCGGGCGCTTCGATGCGCTCTATCTTTCCCTGTGCGGCGCCTGCCAGGTCGAGGGAGACCCCGTCACCGATCTCTCCGTCCTGCGCACCCTGCGCCAGCGGGCTCCGCGTCTGCCGATCGTCGCCACGCTCGACGCCTGCGCCAACCTCTCCGACGAGATCCCCCTGCTGCTCGACGGCGCCAGCGTGGTGAACCGCCCCGAGGACGGCGCGCAGGCGGCCGAGCGGGCCCTGGGGCTGCTGGAGGGGCTGCTGGCGGGACGCTGGCGCCCGATCGGCGTGGTGGCCCGCCCCTCCGCCCGGCTCGCGACAAGGGGAGGCATTGCCGGGTCCGAAACGATCCTGGCCTCCCCGGCGCTGCTGGAATCCGGTATCTGCCACGGCTTTCCCTGGGCCGATGCGCCGCATGGCGGTCCTGCGGCCCTGGCCTGGGCCGACCGCGCCGCCCATAC
>CALNAL010000435.1 GCA_937874445.1 uncultured Acetobacteraceae bacterium
GCCCTCGCCCCCGCGCGGGCGCATCTACGCCAGCATCGCCGACACCATCGGCGCCACCCCCCTGGTCCGCGTCTCCCGACTCACCGCCGCGGAGAAGCTGACCGCCGAGATCCTGTTGAAGCTGGAGTTCTTCAACCCGCTCGGCTCGGTCAAGGACCGCATCGGCGTGGCCATGGTGGACAAGGCGGAGGCCGAGGGGCTGATCGCTCCGGGCCGCTCGGTGCTGGTCGAGCCGACCTCGGGCAATACCGGCATCTCCCTGGCCTTCGTGGCGGCGGCCCGCGGCTACCGGCTGATCGTGACCATGCCGGAGGGCGCCTCCATCGAACGGCGCAAGCTGATGCGCCTGATGGGCGCGGAGGTGCAGACCACTCCGGCGCGCCAGGGCATGGCCGGGGCGATCGCCCGCGCCGAGGCCATCGTGGCGGAAACCCCGCACGCCTGGATGCCCCGCCAGTTCGACAACCCCGTCAACCCCGCGGCCCACCACGCCACCGGCGAGGAGATCTGGGCCGATACCGAGGGCCGGCTCGACATCCTGGTGGCCGGCGCCGGCACCGGGGGCACCCTCACCGGCATCGCCGAGGTGCTCAAGCCGCGCCTGCCGGCACTGCAGGTGGTGCTGGTGGAACCGGCCGAAAGCGCCGTGCTCTCCGGCGACGAGCCCGGCCCCCACGGCCTGCAGGGGATCGGGCCGGGCTTCACCCCCAAGGTGCTGGATCTGAAGCTGGTGGACAGCATCGCCCGCGTCTCCGAGCGCGAGGCCCTCGCCGCCGCACGGCAGTCCGCCCGCATGGAAGGGATTCCGGTGGGCATCTCCTCCGGCGCCGCCCTGCACGCGGCCCTCGAGCTGGCCCGCCAGAAACGGAATGCCGGCAAGCGCATCGTCGTCATCGCCCCGAGCTTCGCCGAGCGCTACCTCAGCACCGCGCTGTTCGCCGGGCTCTGAAAGAAGGAAGGCCTTCTTTTTCCTGAAGGAAAAAGAAGCAAAAAGGACTTTTGTTCATTTTGCTCCGCGCATGACACAGGCGCGGAGCCTTAACGAATGAAGCTTTCCTGGTTCTCCTTTCCCGAAAGGAGAACACCTTCCTTGCTGGCCTTGCTCAAGCCGCGCTCTACCCGGACATGCGGCGCGCCGGGCGGCGGCGCCCCGACCAGGCGGCCAGCAGCCCGCCCGCCGCCACCAGCACCGCCGCCCCGAGCAGGCGCGGCGTGGCCTCGGCCTGCCCGGCCGCGCACAGCAGCAGGGTCGAGGTGACGGGCGTGGCATAGGCGAGCGTGCCGAGCAGGCGCGGGTCGCCATGCTTCATGCCGAAATCCCACAGGAAGAAGGCCGCCCCGGTCGGGCCGGCGCCCATCAGCACCACCCAGCCGAGATCGGCGAGGCCCGGCACCACGGTGGGCTCGCAGGCCAGATGCACCAGGGCGGCAAGCCCGGCCGTGGCGGCACAGAAGCCGGCCACCGCGCCGGTCGGCACCCCAGCGAACAGCCGCGCCAGCACGGAATAGGCCGCCCACACCACGGCACAGCCCAGGGCCGCGGCATAGCCGGCCATGGCGTCCGGATGAAACCCGGCATGTCCCCCCAGCAGCAGCACCGCGCCGGCCGCCGCCAGCACCACCCCCCCGAGATGGCGCGCGGTCAGCCGCATCCCCGGCAGGGCCGCCGAGAACAGCACGATCAGCAGCGGCCAGGCGTAGTTGAGCAGGTTGGCCTGCGCCGCCGGCGCCCGCCCGAGGGCAATGAAGTAGAGGGCATGATAGCCGAACAGCCCGCCCACCCCGTGCGCCCACACCAGCGGCGGCTGGCGCAGCTCGCCGAGGCGGCCGGCCACGGCCAGCACGGCGACGCCGAACAGGGCCGCCACGGCAAACACCATGGCGGTGAGCTGCAACGGGGGAATGTCGGCAACAAACCGAGTCAGCACGGCAAGAAACGACCACAACGCGATCGCCCCGCCGCCCCAT
>CALNAL010000436.1 GCA_937874445.1 uncultured Acetobacteraceae bacterium
GCAGAAGAGGGGCGACGGACAGGGGGCGAAAGGGGAGGCGAGCCTATCGCGTGACGGGAGCGGAGGCCAGACGCCCCCTCTCCGTCCCGGCGTGCGGGAGAGCCTTTTCGTCGCGGTGCCCTTTTCGTCGGGGCTGCGGTGCGCTAGGTGACACCTCCGACTTTAATTCCCTGTCATGGATCGGGATTCCCAGCGCTCATGCCTTCCACCAACGATATCCGAGCCGCCTTCCTCGACTATTTCGCCCGCAACGGGCACACCGTGGTGGAGAGCAGCCCGCTGGTGCCGCGCAACGACCCGACGTTGCTGTTCACCAACGCCGGCATGGTGCAGTTCAAGAACGTCTTCACCGGCCAGGAAAAGCGCCCCTACGTGCGCGCCACCACCTCGCAGAAATGCGTGCGCGCCGGCGGCAAGCACAACGACCTCGACAACGTGGGCTACACCGCCCGGCATCACACCTTCTTCGAGATGCTCGGCAATTTCTCCTTCGGCGACTACTTCAAGGAGGGGGTGATCCCCTACGCCTGGAAGCTCATCACCAAGGAGTTCGGGCTGCCCGCCGAGCGGCTGCTGGTGACGGTGTTCTCCGAGGACGAGGAGGCGGCGAAGCTCTGGCACAAGGTCGCCGGGCTGCCGGAGGAGCGCATCGTGCGCATTCCCACCTCCGACAACTTCTGGCGCATGGGCGACACCGGCCCCTGCGGTCCGTGCAGCGAGATCTTCTACGACCACGGCGCCGACGTGCCCGGCGGCCCGCCCGGCTCCAAGGACGAGGACGGCGACCGTTTCGTCGAGATCTGGAACCTGGTGTTCATGCAGTTCGAGGAAGGCCCGCCCGGCACCCGCCGCCCGCTGCCGCATCCCTCGATCGACACCGGCATGGGGCTGGAGCGCATCGCCGCCATCCTGCAGGGCAAGCGCGACAACTACGATACCGACATCCTGCGCGCGCTGATCGAGGCCTCCGCCGAGGCCACCGGGCAGGACCCGGACGGGCGCTTCAGGGTGAGCCACCGGGTGGTGGCCGACCATCTGCGCTCCTCGGCCTTCCTGATCGCCGACGGGGTGCTGCCCTCCAACGAGGGGCGCGGCTACGTGCTGCGGCGGATCATGCGCCGGGCCATGCGCCACGCCCACATGATGGGCGCCCGCGAGCCGCTGATGTGGCGCCTGGTGCCCGCGCTGGTGCGCCAGATGGGCTCCGTCTACGGCGAACTCGGCCGCGCCGAGCCGCTGATCGAGGAGACGCTGAAGCTGGAGGAGACCCGCTTCAAGGCGATGCTCGACCGCGGTCTCGGCCTGCTGGCCGAGGAGACCGCCAAGCTCGGCACGGGGGGCACCCTGCCCGGCGAGGTCGCCTTCAAGCTCTACGACACGTTCGGATTCCCGGTGGACCTCACCCAGGACGCCCTGCGCGAGAAGGGGCTCAAGGTGGACACCGCCGGCTTCGATGCCGCCATGGCCGAGCAGCGCAAGCGCGCCCGTGCCGCCTGGGCCGGCTCGGGGGAGGCGGCCACCGACAAGGTGTGGTTCGAGACCCGCGAGAAGGTGGGGGCCAGCGAGTTCCTCGGCTATTCCACCGAGAAGGCCGAGGGCGAGGTGGTGGCGCTGGTGGCGGGCGGCGTGCCCGTGACCGAGGCCGCCGCCGGCAGCGAGGTCGCGGTGGTGCTCAACCAGACCCCCTTCTACGGCGAGAGCGGCGGCCAGGTGGGCGACACCGGCACCATCACCGCGCCGGGCCTGCGCGTGGCGGTGAGCGACACCCAGAAGAAGCTCGGCGACGTCGTCGTGCATCTCGGCAAGGTGGTCGAGGGCACGCTGAAGCTGGGCGACGCGGTGGCGGCCGAGGTGGACCACGTCAGGCGCACCGCCATCCGCGCGCACCATTCGGCGACCCATCTGCTGCATGCCGCCCTGCGCCAGCGGCTCGGCGCGCACGTGGCCCAGAAGGGCGCGCTCTACGGGCCGGACCGGCTGCGCTTCGACGTCTCGCAGCCGACGCCGATCGGCCACGACGACCTGGAATGGGTCGAGCGCGAGGTGAACGCCCGCGTGCGCGGCAACTCCGAGGTCGTGACCCGGCTGATGACCCCCGATGCCGCCGTGTCCGAGGGCGCCATGGCGCTGTTCGGCGAGAAATACGGCGAGGAGGTGCGCGTCGTCGGGATGGGCGGGGCGGACGAGAAGAAGTCCGCCTGGTCGGTGGAGCTGTGCGGCGGCACCCATGTGCGCCGCACCGGCGACATCGGGCTGTTCCGCATCGTGGGCGAGAGCGCGGTGAGCGCGGGAGTGCGGCGCATCGAGGCGGTGTGCGGCGCGGCCGCGCTGGAACTCGACGAGGGGCATGACCGCCTGCTCGCCGAGACCGCCCAGGTGCTGAAAACCAACCCCGCCGAGCTGCCCGAGCGACTCGCCCAGCTGCTCGAGGACCGGCGCAAGCTGGAGCGGCAGGTGGCCGAGCTGCAGAAGAAGCTCGCCACCGGCGGCACCGCTGCCGCCGTCGAGGAGGTGGGCGGGGTGAAGTTCGCCGGCCGCGAGGTGGGCGATGTGCCGGCCCGCGAGCTGCGCGGCATCGCCGAGGCGATTCGCGGCCAGCTCGGCTCGGGGGTGGTGGCGCTGGTCTCCTCCGCCGAGGGCAAGGCGAGCATCGTCGTGGGCGTTTCCGCCGATCTGACCGGCCGCTTCTCGGCGGTCGAGCTGGTGCGGGTGGCGGCCGCGGCGGTGGGCGGCAAGGGCGGTGGCGGGCGGCCCGACATGGCCCAGGCCGGCGGCCCGGATGCCGGCCAGGCCAAGGCGGCGCTGGCGGCCGTGCGCGCGGCTCTGGGGGCTGCGAAGGCGTGACGGGGATGCCATGTCTCGCTCCTGACACAGGGGATGTTGCGGTTCTGCCACAGGTGTGAGGCGAAACGCACAGGACCGCCCTCCGGATGCAAAGGGTTCTGGTTTCCGGCGGGCAGGCTACTTAGTCTAACAATGATTTCCCGGGGCGATGGATTCGTTGTCGCCATGCGTGCCAGCCGGCACCCGGAACACGAGGAGATAGGTTTTTATGAAGCTTCGGAACGTGCTGCTGGCCGCAAGTGTGCTGGCGTTGCCCGCCGCTGCGGCGATGGCCCAGCCGGTCGATGGGCTGTATATCGGCGGTGGCGCTGGGTTTAACTGGCTCCAGAACCAGAGCGTGAAGTCCTACAGCGCCCAGGGCATCGGCGGCGAGAAGGCCAAGGGCGCCGGGCACTTCAAGAGCTCCGGTGGGCCGGTGGTCGTCGGCAGCGTCGGCTACGGCTTCGGCAACGGTCTGCGCGCCGAGGGCGAGCTGAACTACCGCTTCACGCATGAGAAGCTGAAGGGTGGCAACGGCATCGGTGGCGGCTTCGACAACAACACCTACGGCCTGATGGCCAACGTGCTGTATGACTTCAACGGGCTCAGCAAGTACGTCGTGCCGTATGTCGGCGCCGGCGCTGGCCTGGAGATGGTCTCCGCCCGTTCGACCAAGGTCTATGACACCACTGGGGCCGGCGGCTTCAACGGCTCGAGCGACAATGCCCACTTCGGCGCCCAGGCGATCGCCGGCGCGGCCATCCCGACCGGCGTGCCCGGTCTGGCTGTGACCGCCGAGTACCGGTTCATGACCGTCCTCGGCAAGGACAAGATGAAGGGCACCTACACCGACGGTGCCGACTCCGTCAAAGGCAGCGTGAGCATCGACAACCAGTACAACCACTCCTTCCTGGTTGGCCTGCGCTACAACTTCGGCGTCCACAAGGCGGCGGCTCCGGCCCCGGCTCCGATGGTGCCCGTCGCGGCCCCGGCTCCGGCTCCGGCCCGCACCTACCTCGTGTTCTTCGACTGGGACAAGGCCGACCTGACGCCGCGCGCGCATCAGATCATCTCCGAGGCCGCCCAGAACTCGACCAAGGTCCAGGTGACCCAGATCGAGGTCGATGGCCACGCCGACCGTTCCGGCACCCCGGCCTACAACATGAAGCTCTCCAAGCGTCGTGCTGACGCCGTGGCGGCCGACCTCGTCCGCCTGGGCGTGCCGCAGAACGTGATCTACGTCCAGGCCTTCGGCGACACCCATCCGCTGGTGCCGACCGCCGCTGGCGTTCGCGAGCCGCAGAACCGCCGCGTCGAGATCATCCTGAAGTAATCTCGACCGTCGCTCTTTCGACGAACAGCGCCCCGCCGGGAAACCGGCGGGGCGTTTGTCGTTCCGGGGCTTCGCGGGGCGGACGCGTCACGGGAAGGGAAGGAAGGTGTTCTTCCCCTCGGGAAAGACGGGCCAGGCTATACGTTAAGGGCTCCGTGCCTGTGACTGGCGCGGAGCCCTTGACGAACGCAGTTCTTTTTCTGACGGCGAAACGCTCGAAGCGTTACTTGGTGCCGTAGAGACGGTCTCCGGCATCGCCCAGGCCGGGGCGGATGTAGCAGTGCTCGTCGAGGCAGCGGTCGATGTGCGCGGTGTAGAGCGGTACGTCGGGGTGGGTCTTGGTGAACACCTCGATGCCTTCCGGGGCGGAGAGCAGGCACAGCATGCGGATATGCGTGGCCCCGGCTTCCTTCAGGCGCTTCACCGCCTCCGCCGCCGAGTGGCCCGTGGCCAGCATCGGATCGACCACGATCACCAGGCGCTCGCCGATATCCTCGGGAAGCTTGAGGTAGTACTGCACCGGCTCGTGGGTTTCGGGGTCGCGATAGAGGCCGATGTGGCCCACCCGTGCGCCGGGGACGAGGTCCAGCATGCCGTCGAGAATGCCGTTGCCGGCGCGCAGGATGGGCACGAAGCAGAGCTTCTTGCCGGCCAGCTGCGGGGCCTGGGTGCGCTCCAGCGGGGTTTCCACCTCGACGCTGGTCAGCGGCAGGTCGCGCGTCACCTCGTAGCACATCAGCAGGCTGATCTCGCGGGCGATGCGGCGGAAGCCGGCCGTGGAGGTCTCCTTGTTGCGCAGCAGGGTCATCTTGTGCTGGACGAGGGGGTGATCGACGACCGTGACGCCGGGAGGGGGGGTGTACATGCTGGGCTCGCCGG
>CALNAL010000437.1 GCA_937874445.1 uncultured Acetobacteraceae bacterium
GGGGCCGCGCGCCGGCCCGGGCGGGGCGGCGCCGGGGGGCGCGCAGGCCCAGGCTGATCGCCATGACCGCTACCGCCGCGAGCAGGGTGGGGGCCAGCACCGGCAGCATCGCCGGCAGGCCCTCCGAGCCGAAGGCGACGTAGGTGTACACCGGCAGCGAATAGGGGTGGTACGCCATCATCACGGTGGCGCCGAACTCGCCGAAGGCGCGCAGCCAGGCGAGCAGCAGCCCCGCCAGGATGGGCCGCATCGCCAGGGGAAGGCTGACCCGGCGGAAGATCGCCCCCGGCGCGTGCCCCAGCGAGGCGGCGACATCCTCCAGCGCCGGGTCGGCGGCGGCAAAGGCCGAGCGCGCGGCGATGATGAGGAAGGGCGCGGCGACGAAGGTCTCCGCCAGCACGATGGCGGGGAAGGAATCCGTCAGCCGCAGCGCGCCGAGCGGCCCCGCATAGCCGAACAGGAACAGCAGCAGCACGCCCGAGGTGAGCGGCGGCAGGGCCAGCGGCAGCTGCACCACGAAGCCCAGCGCCGCCAGTCCCCGGCCCCGTCCGTGGGCCAGCAGGTAGCCGAGCGGAATGCCGCCCAGGGCGATGACGGCCGTGGCGAGCGTGGCGCTGGCCACCGAGACCCCGGTGGCCGCGGCCAGGCCGGCCAGGTCGGCCCCGCGCCAGTCGGCCGCGCCCGTCTGGAGGAGCCCGGTCGCGAAGGGGGCCGCCAGATAGACGGCGAGCAGCCCCCCCAGCAGGCCCAGCAGCGGCGGCTGGCGTCTCACCCGACGGCGACGAGCTTCTTCAGCGCGGCCGGCAGCGTGGCGGCGTCTCCGGTGAGCTTCGGAGCGATGGCGTCGAGGCCGTGCGCCTTCATCTCCGCGGTCCCCTGGGCGCCGAGCAGGAACGCGACGAACGCTTCCGCCCCCGCCGCGTTGGCCGGATCGCGCGGGATGGTGACGGTGTAGTCCGCTCCCACCGAGACTTCCCTGGGCAGGGTCACGAAGGGGATCTTCAGGTCGGTGGTCTCGGTGGAATAGAAGAAGCCGATGTCCACCGCGCCCGATTGCATGCGCCCGACGAGGCTTTCCTCGGGACGCACCTGCTCGGGATTGTCGTGGGCGCCCAGCACCTTCCGGGTCAGCCCGGGCAGGTTGTAGGCCTTCTCGGCTTTTTCCATCAGCGCGTAGGCGAAGGCTCCCTTGGGGTCGAGCTTGGGATCGGTGCGGCCGATGCGCACGCCCGGCTCCTGCAGCACCTCGTAGAAGGGCTTGCTCTTGAGGTCGGCGGCGAACTTGCTGGTGGGCGCGTAGCCCAGCACCACCGGCGAGGCGGCGAAGGTGATGTACCAACGCACCCAGTCGCCGTTGTCCGCCCCCATCAGCACCTTGTCCGCGCTGGGGCTGGCGGAGACGAACACGTCGGCCTGGCGCAGCTTGCCCTTGATCTGGTTGGCCAGCCCCGTCGAGCCGCCGGCGAAGCCGTGGAAAGTGCCGCCGCTCGCCTTGTCGAAGGCCGCCCCGAGGCCGTGCTCCATCAGGTTCACCAGCGAGCCGGCATAAAGCACGTTGACGGTGCCAGTGGCGGCGTGGGCGGGGCGCAGCGCGGAGAGGGCGAGCAGGCCGGGAGCGGCCAGCAGCAGGGAACGGCGCAGCATGGGAGAACCCTCCTTGGTGTTCGGCGGAAAGGCGAGGGCGCGATGTCGGAGTGGCATGGCGTCATATAGCGAGGCCACATAACGCCGGGACCTGGGCACGGCCAAGCCCCGAACGGGAAAATCCAGGGGATCTTTCGTTGCAGTAAGGAAGGGAAGGCCTTCTTTTTGCCTTCCGGAAAAAGAAGCAAAAAGGACTTTTCCCCGTTGGGCTCCGCGGCTGACACAGGCGCGGAACCTTAACGGAGAGAGCTTTCCTGGTTCTCCTTTCGCGAAAGGAGAACACCTTCCCTTGCTATTACAGCTCCGCCGCGAGGAACGCCGCGAGGTCGCCGCCGGGGAAGCGCAGGCCCCGCACGCCCGCCGCCGCCGCGGCCTGCAGGTCGGTGGCCGCGTCGCCCACCATCAGGGCGCGGTGGGCGTCGAGTTCCCAGCACGCCAGCACGTCCAGCAGCATCCCCGGCCGGGGCTTGCGCCAGGGATGGTCGCCTCGCCACTGCGGCAGCGCGGCCTCGGGGTGGTAGGGGCAGAAGCGCCAGTCGTCGAGCAGCGCCCCCGCCGCGCGCAGCTCTCCGCCCGCCCAGGCCATCAGCGCGCGCAGGTCGGCCTCGGTGTAGAGGCCGCGCGCGATGCCCGACTGGTTGGTGACGACGAACACCTGCCAGCCCCGCGCCGTGGCGCGCCGCAGCGCCGCGATGGCGCCCGGCATCCACTCCCAGCGCTCGCGGCTGCCGACGTAGCCGCGGTCGATGTTGAGCACCCCGTCGCGGTCGAGCAGCAGCGCCCGTCGGCCCAGCGCCAGGGCGGGCAGCTCCCGCCGCGCCCGCGCCAGGCCGGGGGGGGTGGCGATCTCGAAGGTGCCGTCCGGCGCGGCCAGCCGGTCGGCCTGCCAGCGCGGGGCGTCCGGGGGAACCTCGCCCGCGGTCCGCAGCCGCAGCGGGCGAGGCAGGGGGAGGGCCCGCACCGCCTCCGGCGCGCCGGGGAGGCAGACCTCCTCCACCCCGTGGCGCGCCACCTCGCGCAGCACCCAGGCCAGGAACGGCCGGTTCCCGCACGGCTCCAGCGCGCGCGCCCAGCCGCCGGGGCCGGGCGCGACGAGGGCGATGGGGCTCACGCGAGGAACTCCCGGATCTCCGCCACCGCCGCGGCGAGGCCGATGCGGCGCACGGCGACCTCGGGGGGGAAGGCAGACAGCAGGCGCGAGGGGGTCTGGCGGTCGAGCAGGACGAACACGCCGCGGTCGGTGGCGGCGCGGATCAGGCGCCCGAAGGCCTGGCGCAGGCGCAGGCGGACGATGGCGTCGTCGTAGCCGGCGGGGCTGCCGCCGGACAGGTGGATGCGGCGCTCGCGGTGGAGGATGTCCGGGCGCGGCCAGGGCACGCGCTCGAACACCACCAGGCGCAGGGCGCGGCCGGGCACGTCCACCCCGTCGCGCATGGCGTCGGTGCCGAGCAGGCAGCTCTCCTCCTCGGTGCGGAAGATGTCCACCAGCGTGGCGTTGTCCATCGGGTCCACGTGCTGGGCGAGCAGCGGGATGCCGGCGGCCTCCAGGGCGGGGGCGATGCGGGCGTGGACGGCGCGCAGCCGGGCGATGGCGGTGAACAGCCCCAGGCCGCCCCCCCCGGAAGCCTCGAACAGCGCGCGATAGGCCCCCGCCAGCGCACCGATCTCGCGGGTGTTGACGTCGGAGACGACGAAGGCGCGGGTCTGCGCGGCGTAGTCGAAGGGGCTGGCCACGGCCACCCGCAGGGCGGGCGTGGGGAGATGCGCCGCGCCGGCACGGGCCTCGGCGCCGGCCCATTCGGCCTCGGCGTCGCCTCCCCCGGAATCGCGCAGCGTGGCCGAGGTGACGAGCAGACCCTGGGCCGGCTGGGCCAGCACGGCGGCGAAGGGCACCGTGGGGTCGAGCCAGTGGCGGTGCAGCCCCACGTCCACCTCGCGGCCGTCGCGGCGGTCGAGACGCAGGAAGCTCACCTGCGTCGGGCGTTCGCCGGGCTCGGGAGGGGCGGTGCCGACCGCCTCCAGCATCTCCCGCCAGGCCAGCAGCCGCCCCAGGGCGCGGCGGCGCAGCGAGCGGCAGATCGCCTCGATGCGGTTGCGGGTGGCCGAGTCCAGATCCTCGGAGTCCTCGTCGAGGCGCTTCTCCAGCCGGTCGGCCAGGGTGGTCAGCGGCTGGATCAGGCGTGTCAGCGCGCGGCCCAGCGTGCCGGCGGCTTCCACCAGGTCGTCGGCGGCGGGCAGCAGGTCGCATTCGTCAGAATTGCGCACCGGGGAATTGCGGGTTGGCTTCTCCGCCCCCCGCGCACGGGCCAGCACCTGGCGGCGGGCGGCGCGCAGCAGGGCCTCCGTGGGGTTGGGCAGCTCGCCCGAGGGCAGCAGCTCGCCCTCTTCCATCAGGCGCGCCGACCAGCCGGGGGGCGGCAGGCAGCGTGCCGCCTGCAATGCCGCCTCCAGCGGGGTTTGCAGATCGGGGAGGTCGGCCACCAGATCCTCCAGCCGGCGGCGGATGCCGCGGGCCCGCGAGCGGGCGCCCTCGGCCCCGAGCAGCCAGCGGCGCAGCTCGGCCGCCTCCAGCCCCGACAGCTCCACGCTGAAGGCGCTGTCGGCGGCGTCGAAGACGTGGTGGCCCTCGTCGAACACGTAGCGCACCGGCACCGAGGCGTCGTCGGTGCCCCCGCCCCAGGCGGCGTTGTAGGCGGCCTGGGCCATCACCAGCGCATGGTTGGCCACCACCAGATCGGCGGTGCGGGCGCGGCGGATGGTGTGCTCGATGAAGCAGCGCTTCCAGTGCGGGCAGGCGGCGTGGATGCACTCGCCGCGCCGGTCGGCCAGCCCCAGCGTGTAGCCGCTGCCGTAAAGCTCGGCGAACCAGCCGGGCAGGTCGCCGCCGAGGATGTCGCCGTCGGCGCTGGCCTCGGCCCAGCGGGCGAGCAGGCCGAGCGGGATGGCCGAGGTGGGCCGGCCGACCTGGGCCGCATTGGCCGCGTCCTCGTAGTTGAGCAGGCAGAGGTAGTTCTCCCGCCCCTTGCGCACCACCACGCGGCGGCGGCGCTCCGCCGGGTCGGGCACCAGGCGGGCCATCTCGGTCTCCACCTGGCGCTGGAGGTGGCGGGTGAAGGTGGAGATCCATACCGGGCCCTTGTTGCGCTCGGCCCACAGGCTGGCGGGGGCGATGTAGCCCAGGGTCTTGCCGGTGCCGGTGCCGGCCTCGGCCAGCACGACATGCGGGTCGCCGCGCTGCTCGCGCGGGGCGAAGGCGGCGGTGGCCGCGGCGGCATAGTCGGCCTGACCGGGGCGCTGCTCGGCGGTGGGACCGAGCATCTCGGCGAGGCGGTCGCGCGCCTCGGCCTCCGAGACCGGCAGCGAGCCGGGTGGCGGGGGCGGGGCGGCCTCCTCCCA
>CALNAL010000438.1 GCA_937874445.1 uncultured Acetobacteraceae bacterium
TCCTGAAGGAAAAAGAAGCAAAAAGGACTTTTCCCCCTTTGGCTCCGCGTCTGACACAGGCGCGGAGCCCTTAACGAATAAAGCTTTCCTGGTTCTCCTTTTCCGAAAGGAGAACACCTTCCTTGCTGGAACGGCCTATGTGCCCGCGAGGGCGATCGCCACGGCCTCGGCGACGCGGATGCCGTCGATTCCGGCGCTCATGATGCCGCCCGCGTAGCCGGCGCCCTCGCCGGCCGGGTAGAGGCCCGGCGTGTTGATGCTTTGCAGCGAGGCGTCGCGGCGGATGCACAGCGGCGCGGAGGTGCGGGTCTCCACCCCCGTCATCACCGCGTCGGCGCGCGCGAAGCCGGGGATCTGGCGGTCGAAGCGGGGCAGGGCGGCGCGGATCGCCGCGACGATGTACTCGGGCAGGCAGGCCGCGAGGTCGGCCGGCGTGGTGCCGGGCTGGTAGGAGGGGGCGATCTCGCCCAGGTGTCGCGAGGCGCGGCCGGCGAGGAAATCCTCCACCGTCTGGCAGGGGGCGGCGTAGCTCTCCCCGCCGGCGAGGAAGGCCTGGTGCTCCCAGTGGCGTTGCAGCGCGATGCCGGCGAGCGGCCCCTCGGGGAAGTCGCGCTCGGGGCTGACCCCCACGACGATGCCTGCGTTGGCGTTGAACTCGGCGCGCGAATACTGGCTCATCCCGTTGGTCACCACCCCGCCCGGCTCGGAGGTGGCGGCCACCACGCGCCCGCCGGGGCACATGCAGAAGGAATAGACCGAGCGCCCGTCGCCGACATGGGCGACCAGGTGGTAGTCGGCGGCGCCGAGCAGGCGGTTGCCGGCGTGCGCGCCGAGGCGGGCACGGTCGATCAGCGCTTGCGGGTGCTCGATGCGCACGCCCATCGAGAAGGGCTTGGGCTCGAGGTGGACCCCGCGCGCCAGCAGGGCGGCGAAGGTGTCGCGCGAGGAATGGCCGGGGGCGAGGATCGCCGCGTCGGCGCGCAGGTAGCCGCCGTCGGCGAGATGCAGGCCGCGCAGGTGGCGGGCCGCGTCGAGGTCGAGGTCGGAGACGCGCGTGCCGAAGCGGTATTCCCCGCCCAGGCTCTCGATTTTCCCGCGCAGGCGCTCGACCATCGTGACCAGGCGGAAGGTGCCGATGTGCGGCTTGGAGAGGGTGAGGATCTCCTCCGGCGCCCCGGCGGCGACGAACACCTCCAGCACGCGCCGGCCGAGATGGGCGGCCTCCTTCACCCCCGAATGCAGCTTGCCGTCGGAGAAGGTGCCGGCGCCGCCCTCGCCGAACTGGACGTTGCTCTCCGGGTCGAGTTCGCCGCGCCGCCACAGGGCCCAAGTGTCGCGCGTGCGCGCCCGGACGGGCTTGCCGCGCTCAAGGACGATGGGGCGGAAGCCCATCTCCGCCAGGGTGAGCGCGGCCAGCAGCCCGCAGGGGCCGGCGCCGATCACCACCGGGCGGGAGGCCAGGCCCTCGGGCGCCTGAACGGGCGGGTGCCAGACCAGGTCGGGGGCCACCGTCACATGCGAATCGCCGGCATGGCGCGCCAGCACCGCCGCCTCGTCGGCGAGATCGAGGTCGAGCGTGTAGACCAGCACGATGGCGCGGCGGCCGCGCGCGTCGTAGCCGCGGCGGAACACCGCGAGCTTGCGGATCGCCTCCGGGGCGATGCCCAGTCGTGCCGCCGCCGCCGGGGCCAGCGCCTCGGGCGGGTGCTCGAGCGGCAGGCGCAGCTCGGTGAGGCGCAGAGTCATCGGATCACGGGCGTCATCGGATCACGGGCGTCATCGGGTCACGGGCGTCATCGGGCCGCGGGCGCGCCGAGCGAGGTGGAATGCTCGAAGTGCAGCGCCTCGCCGGGGAACACCACCGGGTGGAGCGCATGCGCCGCCATCGCCGCCTCGGAGAACCCCTGGAGGATCAGCTTGAGCTTGCCCGGGTAGGCGACGAGGTCGCCGATGGCGAACACCCCCGGGCGCGAGGTGGCGCAGGTGGCGGGATCGACGGCGATGTGCTGGTTCTCCATCGCCAGCCCCCAGTCGGCGAGCGGGCCGAGATCGGTGGACAGGCCGAAGAAGGCGAGCAGCACATCGGCGGGCAGCTGCCGCGCGCCGCCCTCGGGATCGGCGACCTCCACCGCCTCCAGCCGCCCGGCGGGGCCGTGCAGGGCCGCAAGCTGGGCGGGGATGACCAGTTCCACCTCGCCCCGCGCGGCGGCGGCGGCCAGGCGTTCGGCGCTTTCGGGGGCGGCGCGGAAGCGGGCGCGGCGATGCACCACCTGGATGGCGCTGGCCACCCCGACGAGGCCCAGCGCCCAGTCCACCGCGGAATCGCCGCCGCCGGCGATCACCACCCGCTTGCCGCGCAGCTCCTCGCGGCGGCGGACGAAATACTGCACGCCGCCGGTCGCCTCGTAGGCGGCGATTCCCTCCAGCGGCGGACGGTTGGGGCCGAAGGCGCCGGCCCCGGCGGCCAGCAGCACCGCCTTGCAGGCGATGGTGTCGCCCTGGTCGGTGGTCAGCGTGAAGGCTCCCGGCGCGCCCTCCAGTCGCACCGCGCGCCGCCCCAGCAGGCGGGGAGGGGCGAAGGGGGCGAGCTGGCACTCCAGCGCCGCCACCAGATCGCCCGCCGCGATCGCGGGATGGGCGGGGATGTCGTAGATCGGCTTCTCCGGATAGAGCGCGGTGCACTGGCCGCCCACCTCGGTGAGGGCGTCGATCAGCACGCTGCCGATCCTGAGCATCCCGAGCTCGAAGGCTGCGAACAGCCCGGCGGGGCCGGCACCGACGATGGCCACATCCGTGGCGAGGTTCTGGGTCATGATGCGGCACCCTAGCGGCCTGCCCGCCGATCAGAAAGGGAAGGCCTTCTTTTTCCTGGAGGAAAAAGAAGCAAAAAGGACTTTCCCCCGTTTGGCTCCGCGCGTGACACGGGCGCGGAGCCCTGAACGGATAAAGCTTTCCTGGTTCGCCTTTCCCGAAACTTGCCTTGCGCTTCGCCCGCACGCGATGTGGAGGTTGAGATGGCGCCGCGCCGGGGGCATTTTGCCGCGATGGACGTGTTGATTCGCACCCTCCCCGACCTTGCCGCCACGGACGCGTTCGCCGCCCGGGTGGCAGCGCTTGCCCGGCCGGGCGACGTGATCCTGCTCGACGGCCCTTTCGGCGCGGGCAAGACCGCCTTTGCCCGGGCCTTCCTGCGCGCGGCGGCGGGGGATGCGATGCTGGAGGTGCCGAGCCCCTCCTTCACGCTGGTGCAGAGCTACGACACCCGCCTCGGCCCGGTGCATCACTACGACCTCTGGCGGCTCGACGGCCCGGAGGGGCTGGCCGAGCTTGGCTGGGACGACGCCTGCGCCGATATCGTGCTGGCGGAATGGCCGCAGCGACTCGGCGCGCTGCGCCCGGAGGGGGCGCTTACCATTGCCCTCGCGCTGGGCGCCGGAGAGGCCAGGCAGGCCAGGATTTCAGGATGGAACGATCGAATGGAGGCGCTGCGATGACCCGCACCGCGATGTTGCTGGCGGCTGGACGGGGCAAGGCGATGCGTCCCCTCAGCGAACTGACGGCCAAATCCCTGCTCACGCTCGGCGGACGGTCGCTGATCGACTATGCGCTCGACACGCTCGCCGCGGCGGGGGTGGAGAAGGTGAAGGTGGTGGTCAATGCCCATTGGCATGCCGACCAGGTGGCCCAGCATCTGGCGGTGCGCCACGGCCCGCCCGAAACCCTGCTGCGCCGCGAGGAGTCGCTGCTCGATACCGGCGGCGGCGTGCATGCGGCCCTCGATCTGCTGGGCTCCGAGCCGTTCTTCGTCATCAACGGCGATTCGGTGTGGCTGGAGGGCCCGACCCCGGCGCTCGACCGCCTCCGCCAGGCCTGGACCGACGAGGCCGATGCCGTGCTGCTGGTGCAGCGCACCTGCATGACCCGCTCCGGGGGCGGAATGGGCGATTTCGCCCTCGACCCGGAAGGCCGGGTGCGCCGCCGGCGCGAGCGCGAGGTGGTGCCCTTCGTCTATGCCGGGGTGCAGCTGGTTTCGCCCGCGCTGTTCGCCGGCGCGCCGGAGGGACCGTTCTCGATGAACCTCGCCTGGGACCGCGCCATCGAGGCCGGCCGGCTGCGCGCGATCGTGCATGACGGGCTGTGGTTCCATCTTTCCACTCCCGGCGACCTCGCGGCCGCCGAGACCGCCCTGCGCCTGCGCCGCACCGGGCAGAGTCGGTAGGAAAGGGAAGGATGTTCTTTCTTGAAAGAAAGAACCAAAGAACTTTTGTTCGTTTGATTCCGCGCCCGTTGCAGACGCGGAGCCAAATGGACAAAGTCCTTTTGCTTCTTTTCCTTCAGGAAAAGAAGATACTTTCTTCCTGTAACCAGGCATGGCCATGAACCTCGCCGCCATCCCCGCCGACGTGCCTTTTCTCGATGCGCTGGCGGGGCGCTGGCTGGCGGCGTACGGCGATGATGTCCTGGCGCACGGCACCCTCCTGCTGCCCACCCGCCGCGCCGCGCGGGGCCTCGCCGAGGCGTTTCTGCGCGCGGGGGAGGGGCGGCCGATGCTGCTGCCCCGCATCGCCGCCCTCGGCGCGCCCGACGAGGCGCCGCTGGTGCTGGCCGGCGCGCTCGACCTGCCGCCGGCGGTGGACCCCCAGGAGCGGCTGGGCCGGCTCGCCGCCCTGGTGCTGAAGCTGCCGGCCGCCCTCGGCGGCGCCGGCACCGCCGACCGCGCGCTCGCCCTGGCCCGCGAGCTGGCGGGGCTGATGGACGAGGCCGAGCGCGCCGAACTGGACCTGCCCGCCGCCCTGGAAAAGGCGGCGGAGGCGGCCCATGCCGAGCACTGGCAGGCGACGCTGCGCTTCCTGGAGATCGTCACCCGCGCCTGGCCGGCCTGGCTGGAGGAGAACGGCCTGGTCAACCCGGCGGCGCGGCAGGTGGCGCTGCTGCGCGCCCAGGCCCGTGCCTGGGAGGAGAACCCGCCCGCCGGGCCCGTCTGGGTGGCCGGCACCACGGCGGGGATCCCGGCGGTGGCGGGGCTGCTGAAGGTGG
Organism: uncultured Acetobacteraceae bacterium; assembly: GCA_937874445.1. Classification (GTDB taxonomy): domain Bacteria; phylum Pseudomonadota; class Alphaproteobacteria; order Acetobacterales; family Acetobacteraceae; genus Rhodovastum. The sequence continues at coordinate 5,038 of CALNAL010000438.1, forward strand.
TGG
>CALNAL010000439.1 GCA_937874445.1 uncultured Acetobacteraceae bacterium
CGGAGCCAAACGAACAAAAGTCCTTTTTGCTTCTTTTTCCTTCAGGAAAAAGAAGTCCTTGCCTTCCTTGACCTTGCTTTTCTCCGAGGTGCGCGATGCCGCAAGCCCTGTTCCTTCATGCCGCCGGCGATGCCCGGGTGGAGCCCTATGCCCCGCCGCCGCCCGGCCCGGGCGAGACGCGGGTGCGCGTGGCTGCGGTGGGCCTGTGCGGCTCGGACCTGCACTACTTCAAGGATGGCGGGATCGGGGCGGCGCAGGTGCGGGCCCCCTTCGTGCCCGGCCACGAGATCGCGGCCTGGCTGACCGGGGATCTGCCCGGCGCGGGCCTGCGCAAGGGCGCGCTCGTCGCGGTTGACCCCAACGTCGCCTGCGGCACCTGCGACTGGTGCCGCAAGGGGTGGCACAACCTCTGTCCGCACGTGCGCTTCATCGGTGCCCCGCCGTACGACGGCGCGATGGCCACCGAGATGAACGTGCCGGTGGGGCAGATCCTGCCGCTGCCGGAGGGCTTCACCCCGGCGCGCACGGCGATGCTGGAGCCGCTGGGGGTGGCGATCCACGCGCTCGATCTGGCGCGCCCGCATCTGGGGGAGCGCGCCACCGTGCTGGGCTGCGGCCCGGTGGGGCTGCTGGTGGTGCAGCTGCTGCGTCTGGCCGGAGCGGGAGAGGTCCTGGCGATCGACCCGCAGCCGCACCGGCGCGCCCTGGCGGCCCGCCTCGGCGCCACGCGGGTGGCGGCCGGCCTCGCCGAGGCAGCCGACTGGAACGGCGGGGAGGGCAGTCCGCTGGTCGTCGAGTTCACCAACGCCCGCGAGGGGTTCGCCGAGGCGGTGGCGGCCGCGCGCATCGGCGGGCGGCTGGTGCTGGGCGGCATCCCCGACGGCGACAGCTACGTCCTGCCCGCCGCCCCGGCGCGGCGACGCGGCCTCGGGGTCAAGTTCGTCCGCCGCATGGGCGATGACTATCCGCGCGCCATGGCCCTGGTGGCGGCGGGACGCATCGACGTGGACAGCCTGGTGAGCCACCGCCTGCCCCTCGCCGAGGGCCCCGCCGCGTTCCGGCGCCACGCCGAGGGAGCGGCGGACGTCGTCAAGACCGTCCTCTACCCCAACGGCGTGTGCTGACGGGGCTTGATGCGCGGGTGCCCCCGCCGGATAAACGTTCCTCGGATAAACGTGCCGGGAGCGAAAAGGGCAGGACATGACTCACCAGCGCGGACGCTCGATCGAACTGTTTTTCGTCGATGGCTCTCCGGACGGGATGGTCACGGCGACGATCCCCTTCCAGTGGTCGGGCCATGTCCTGGTCAGCCGGCGCACCCAGCTGAAGGAGGCCCTCGACCGCGAGGAGACGCTGCGCCCGGGCGTGTATTTCCTGGTTGGCACCAAGGAGGGCAAGCCCACCCTCTATATCGGCGAAACCGACGAGCTGCGCACGCGGATGAAGCAGCATGCCGCGGACAAGGACTGGTGGGAAACGGCCATCCTGGTGTCGTCCTCGGGCGAACCGCTCAACAAGGCACTTGTGCGCTATCTCGAATACCAGCTCTACATGCGGGCCAGCAGCATCAGGAAAGTCGCGCTCGACAATTCGCAGAGCCCGACCGAAAGCACGCTGAGCGACGCGGCGCGCGCCCACATGAACCATTTCCTCGAGAATATCTATCTGGTTCTCCCGGCCCTGCGCTTCGATTTCCTGACGGAGAACACGAAATCCGCGGCCCCGCCCGTGGTGGCGAAGGCTGACCCGGTCGTGCATTTCTGTTTCGAGGTGCCCAAGTATAAGATCCGGGCGCGCGCCCACATCGAAGACGGGGTCTTCGTCGTCGAAGCCGGCTCCCTCGCCCACCGCCGGAGGGAAGGGGGCTCGGCCACCTACAAGGCGCTGTATCAACAGCTCTTCGACCAGGGCATCCTGGAGGACGATGGCGCCCACGCGATCTTCCGGCAGAGCTACGGATTTTCCAGCACGAGTGCCGCGTCGGATATCGTCGCAGGGTGGTCTACGTCCGGACCAAGGAGCTGGGTGGTGGAGAACACTTCCCAGACCTACGGCGAATGGGAAGCGGAGCGCCTCAGGCAGCCCGCCGCGCCGGCGGCAAGCTGACGCCGGTCGCGCGAGGCGGCAATGCCCGCCCCGCGCGACGGCGCGTGTCGTTCCTAGTCGCCGCGCATCGCGAAGGCGGCGCGGGCGGCGGGGCGGGCCATGGCGGCTTCATACCAGGCCTTGACGTGCGGCGCGGCGGCCAGCGCCTCGGGGCAGAAGCGCAGATAGAAGGCCACGCCGGCCACGTTGAGGTCGGCCACGGTGAAGCGCCCGCCGACCAGGAAGCCGTTGCCCTTGGCCAGGGCGGCCTCCAGCACGGCGATCGGCGCCTTGAGGGCCGCCAGCTCCTTGGCGGCGATGGCCGGGTCGCGCTCGGCGGGGGGCTTGCCGCCGGTGTGGCGCATCAACTCGACGGCATGGGGCTCCAGCTCGGTCACCGCCCAGAAACTCCAGGAGAGCATGGCGCCTTCCTCGGCGAGTCCGGCCGCGGCCAGCGGGCCGCCGAACTTGCGGGCGAGGTAGAGGTTGATGGCGAGCGATTCCCACATCACCACCCCGTCGTCGGAAAGCGCCGGGATGTGGCCGTTGGGGTTGATCTTCGCCATGTACTCCGGCGAGCGACAGCCGGTGGGGCCGAAGCCCACCTCGTCGTGCGTGAAGGAAATGCCCAGCTCCTTGGCCATCCACAGATTGCGGACGGCGCGCGAGCGGGCGACGCCGTGAAGAATGAGAGACATGAGGGCCTCGCTGACGATTGCGGTCTCCCAGAGCGGGAGCCGTCCGGACTCTAGGCCGCGCGGGGAAGGGCGGGAAGCCGGCGTTTGCGCCGCCCGGTTTTCCCGTCGCGAGGCTTTCCCGAACGAGGCTTTCCTGGTTCTTTTTCCTTGAAAGAAGAAGAGCTTCCTTGCCCGGCCTCGCCCGGCCGCCCCCCAGGCCTCGCGGGCAGTTGACAGCATGCGGCGGAGGTCGTTGTTGCCGGCGGGGTCTCTTGCGGAGGGCGTGTCGTGCGTTTCGGAGTGATCGCGGTCGCGATCGGCGGGGCGGTGGTGATCGGGCTGGTCAGTTGGTTCGGCGCGCGCGCCATCGGCGCCGACGTGCTGCGGGCCGGCTGGGCGGTGCCGCTGACCACGCTGCTGCTGCTGGTGCAGCTGTGGTTTTCCGCTCTGGCCTGGCGCATTTCGGTGGGCCGGCACGTGCCGACGCTGTGGCGGTGGTTCCTCATCCGCTGGATTCGCGAGGCGGTGAATTCGCTGCTGCCGGTGGCGCAGCTCGGCGGCAACATCCTGGGCATCCGCCTGCTGATGCTGCGCGGGGTGCCGGGGCCGCTGGCGGGGGCGGGCACCACGCTGGACCTGACCATCGAGGCCACCACCCAGGCGGTGTTCACCGTGGCGGGCTTCCTGGTGCTGGCCCTGATCTCTCCCGACCAGGGCTGGATGGACTGGGTGACCGGCGCGCTGGTGGTGCTGGTGCTGGGCATCGTGGCCTTCATCGCGGCCCAGCGTGCCGGGCTGATGCGCCTGGTGGAAGGAGCGGCGCGCCTGCTCCATCGGGTGTTCCCCGGCCTGCCGGTGGAGGCGGTGGAGGGGCTGCACACCGAGCTGATGCGCCTACAGGGCAAGCCGGGGGCGCTGGCGAAGGCGAGCGGGCTGCATCTGGCGGCCTGGCTCGCGGGCACGGTGGAGACCTGGCTGGCGCTGTGGGCGATGGGCATCCCGGTGGGCTGGGAGGCGGCCTTCGTCATCGAGAGCCTGGGCCAGGCGGCGCGCAGCGCGGGCTTCGCGGTGCCGGGGGCGCTGGGGGTGCAGGAGGCCGGGCTGGTGCTGATCGGCGGCCTGTTCGGGCTCACCCCGGAGACGGCGATCGCGCTGTCGATGGTCAAGCGCGCGCGCGAGCTGGTGGTGGGCGTGCCGGGGCTGGTGGTCTGGCAGTGGGTGGAGGGCCGGCGCCTGCTCGGCCGGTGCGGTTCCCCGAAGCGGTAAGGCAAGGAAGGTGTTCTTCTTGCGAGCAAGAAGAACCAAGAAAGCTTTATCCGTTAAGGGCTCCGCGCCTGTGTCGTGCGCGGAGCCAAATGGGGGAAAGTCCTTTTTGCTTCTTTTTCCGGAAGGCAAAAAGAAGACCTTCCCTTCCTTCCCGGCGAAAAACGCACGTGGCGGCACGGCCGTCATACGCCCGTGCTTGCAGCCGGCCGCCGGGCGGTTCATGTCTGTGGAGAGATTCCAAACCAGGTTTTGTACCGTGGCCGGGGGCATGAGTTGCAGTGTCCGGCCGCGTCTTTTTCAGGAACGACTGGAGCAAGCATGTCGAGCACGATCAACGGACGCACCCCCGAACATTCTGTCGCGCCGCTTTTTCTCGAGCGCTGGTCGCCGCGCGCCTTCACCGGCGAGGCACTGCCCGAAGCCGAGCTGATGAAGATCCTCGAGGCCGCCCGCTGGGCTCCCTCGGCCTACAACGCGCAGCCGTGGCGCTTCGTGTATGCCCTGCGCGACACGCCGGCCTGGCCGCGTCTGCTGAGCCTGCTCAACCAGCACAACCAGAGCTGGGCGAAAGAGGCGGGGGCGCTGCTGATCCTGTTCTCCAAGACCACGCTGGTGCCGCCCGGGGCGGACCGGGCGGTTCCCTCGGCCTGCCATTCCTTCGATACCGGGGCGGCCTGGGGCTATCTCGCGCTGGAGGCGACGCGGCTGGGCTGGCATGCCCATGCCATGGCCGGCTTCGACAAGGCCCGTGCCATCGAGGATCTGGCCGTTCCCGAGGGCTATATGGCCGAGGCCGCCATCGCGCTCGGCCGGCAGGCGGACAAGTCGGTGCTGCCCGAGGCGCTGCAGACGCGCGAGGTGCCGAGCGGGCGCACCCCGGTGTCCGGTTTTGCCTTCGCGGGAAAGTTCAAGGACTGATCCGGGCCTTCCGGTGTCCTGAGACGGCAAGGGCCTGTCTCTTATACACATCTGACGCTGCCGACGAAGGCTTAGGTGTAGATC
>CALNAL010000440.1 GCA_937874445.1 uncultured Acetobacteraceae bacterium
CCCCACCCCCTCTAAACCGGCCTGCAACGCGCAGGAGGTCACATTGGCTTCGATCACGGAACTCCCCCAGGACAACCCGGCGTTGGCGGAGCAGGCGGCGGTTCTGGCCCGCCCGCTTACCCCCGAGCGGCGGATGGCCGACGCCATCCGGGTGCTCGCCTTCGATGCGGTCGAGAAGGCGAAGTCCGGCCATCCCGGCATGCCGATGGGCATGGCCGACGTCGCCACCGCGCTGTGGAGCCGCTTCCTCAAATTCGACGCCGCCGACCCCCGCTGGCCCGATCGGGACCGTTTCATTCTCTCGGCCGGCCATGGCTCGATGCTGCTCTACGCGCTGCTGCATCTTACCGGGCATGCCGGCATGGAGATGGAGCAGCTGCGGAATTTCCGCCAGCTCCACTCCGCGGCCGCCGGCCATCCCGAGTTCGGCTATCATCCTGCCATCGAGATGACCACCGGCCCGCTCGGCCAGGGGCTTGCCACCGCGGTCGGCTTCGCGCTGGCCGAACGGATGATGGCGGCGCGTTTCGGGCGCAGCCTGGTCGATCACCGCACCTGGGTGATCGCCGGGGACGGCTGCCTGATGGAGGGCCTCTCGCAGGAGGCGATCGACCTCGCCGGCCACCTCAGGCTCAACAAGCTCGCGGTGCTGTGGGACGACAACCACATCTGCATCGACGGCAATACCGCCCTTTCCACCTCCACCGACCAGCTCAAGCGCTTTGCCGCCTCGGGCTGGGCGGTCAAGCGTATCGACGGGCATGACCCGGCGCAGATTGCCGCGGCGCTTTCCTCGGCGCAGCGCTCGCGCAAGCCGATGCTGATCGCCTGCCGCACCGTGATCGGGCTGGGCGCGCCCCACAAGGCCGGCACCAACGCGGTGCACGGTGCTGCCCTGGGGACGGAGGAGGTGGCGGGCGCGCGCAAGCTGCTGGGGTGGACCGAGCCGCCCTTCAGCGTGCCGCAGGACATCCGCGCGGAGTGGCAGAAGGCCGGCAGCCGGGGGGCCACGCCGCGTCGTGCCTGGCTCAAGCGGCTCGCCCGTCATCCCCAGCGCGCCGAGTTCGAGCGCGTCATGGCGGGGCGCCTGCCGGAGAATTTCCACGAGACCGTCGCCGGCCTGCGCGCCGCCTTCGCCGCGGACAAGCCCAAGATGGCCAGCCGCAAGGCCAGCCAGATGGCGCTCGAGGCCCTGGTGCCGGCGATCCCCGAGCTGGTCGGCGGATCGGCCGACCTCACCGGCTCCAATCTCACCCTGGTCAAGGGCATGGGGGAGGTGGCTCCCGGCAACTATGCCGGCCGCTACGTCCACTGGGGCATCCGCGAGCATGGCATGGGCGCGGCGATGAACGGCCTGGCCCTGCATGGCGGCATCATCCCCTACGGCGGCACCTTCTTCTGCTTCTCCGACTATGCCCGCCCCGCCATCCGCCTGGCCGCGCTGATGCGCCAGCGGGTGATCTACGTGCTCACCCACGACAGCATCGACCTCGGCGAGGACGGACCGACCCACCAGCCGGTCGAGCATCTGGCGAGTTTCCGCTGCATGCCGAACGTGCAGGTGTTCCGCCCCGGCGATGCGCTGGAGACGGCGGAGTGCTGGGAGCTGGCGCTGCGCCATACCGACGGCCCGAGCCTGCTGGCCCTCTCGCGCGGGGCAGAGGCCCCGCTGCGCAGCGATGCCGGCGAGAACCGTTCGGCGCGCGGCGGCTACGTGCTGGCCGAGGCCGACGGCCCCCGCGCCGCCACGCTGATCGCCTCCGGCACCGAACTGCAGATCGCCATGGCGGCCCGCGAGAAGCTGGCGGCCGAAGGAATCAAGGTGGCGGTGGTGTCGCTGCCGTGCTGGGAGCTGTTCGCCGCCCAGGACGCACAGTGGCGCGCCTCGGTGCTGGGGGGCGCCCCGCGCATCGGCATCGAGGCCGCGGTGGAGTTCGGCTGGGAGCGCTGGCTGGGGCCGGACGGGGTGTTCATCGGCATGAAGGGCTTCGGGGCTTCGGCGCCGGCGAAAGTGCTCTATGCTGAATTCGGCATCACGGCCGAGGCCATCGCTGCCGCGGTGCACAAGCACGTCGGGTGACGGCCGGCCAGACCTCGTGATTGGGGCAAGAGAGAGGAACACATCATGGCTTTCAAGACGCTTGATGGGCTTGCCGTTGCCGGCAAACGGGTTCTGCTGCGTGCGGACCTGAACGTCCCCGTGCGCGACGGGCAGATTACCGACACGACCCGGCTCGACCGGCTGGTGCCGACCATCCGCGAACTCGCCGGCAAGGGCGCGAAGGTGCTGGTGTGCAGCCACTTCGCCCGCCCCAAGGGCAAGCGGGTGCCGGAGATGTCGCTGGCCCCGGTGGCCGCGGCGCTGGGCAAGGTGCTCGGCGCGCCGGTGGCCTTCGCCGAGGACTGCATCGGCGCGGTGGCGCAGAAGGCGGTGGCGGCGCTCAAGGACGGCGACGTCCTGGTGCTGGAGAACACCCGCTTCTATGCCGAGGAGGAGAAGAACGATCCGGCCTTCTCCGCCGAACTCGCCAAGCTGGCCGACATCTATGTCGACGACGCCTTCTCCGCGGCCCATCGCGCCCATGCCTCCACCGAGGGCGTGGCGCGGCTGCTGCCGGCCTATGCCGGGCGGCTGATGCAGGCCGAGCTGGAAGCGCTCGGCGCGGCGCTCTCGCACCCCGTCCGCCCGGTGGCGGCGGTGGTGGGCGGCGCCAAGGTTTCCACCAAGCTCGACCTGCTGGGCAACCTGGTGAAGAAGGTCGATGTGCTGATCATCGGCGGCGCCATGGCGAACACCTTCCTCTCGGCCCAGGGCCACAAGGTGGGCAAGTCGCTGCAGGAAGCCGAGATGCACGGCACCGCCCTGGAGATCCTCAAGGCCGCCCAGGCCGCCAAATGCGACGTGGTGCTGCCCTGCGACGCCGTGGTGGCCACCGAGTTCAAGGCCAATCCGCCGACGCAGACCGTGGGGATCGATGCGATTCCCGATAACGCCATGATGCTCGACGTGGGGCCGAAGACGGTTGCCGCGATCGTGGCCAAGATCGCCACGCTGAAGACCCTGGTGTGGAACGGGCCGCTGGGCGCCTTCGAGACCGAGCCCTTCGACGCCGCGACCGTGGCGGTGGCCAAGGCGGTGGCGGCGGCGACCGTGGCCGGCAAGCTCAAGAGCGTGGCCGGCGGCGGCGACACCGTCTCGGCACTCAAGCATGCCGGGGTGCTGGCGCAGATGAGCTACGTTTCCACTGCGGGCGGGGCCTTCCTGGAGTGGATGGAAGGCAAGACCCTGCCGGGCGTGGCCGCGCTCGAAGCCTGAGGCTTGCCGCGGGTTCGACGGGGCGGGCGGCGCTGGGAAATCGGCGCCGCCCGTCGCGCTTCTTAAGTCCGTCTTTACTTTTGCGGGGCAGGATGCGGGGCATGATCTCGATCGGTTCCCTTTCCGCGTTCTCCTCCGCAACGTCGCTTTCGGGCACGTCGGTCTCGGGTACGTCTGCGGCTTCGGGGATACGCACGGCCTCGGCGACCACCTCGGTGGACACCGCCGATCGCAGCCGGGCCGCGTCCGCCGCATCCTCGGCCACGGGGACGACCGGCGGTTCGGCGGCAACGGTCACTCCGGGGCGCATCCTGCCGCGGGGCTCCCTGCTCAACCTGCAGGTCTGAGCGCGCTCGTCTGGTCCGTCCGGCCTGCCCGAATCGCCCGTCCCGTCTCCTTGGGCGCTTGCAAAGAGGGCCGCAAGACTCCAGACTCGCGCAATGCCAGAATTCATCCGGCAGATTCCCGAAGGCGACACCCGCGAGCGCACGACCTGCGCCACATGCGGACATGTCTTCTACGAAAACCCCAAGGTGGTGGTCGGCACGGTGGTGGTGGCGGACGGGCGCGTGCTGCTGTGCCGCCGCGACATCGAGCCACGCCGGGGCCTGTGGACCCTGCCGGGCGGATTCCTCGAACTGGGCGAGACGGTCGAGGAGGGGGCCTGCCGTGAGGCCTTCGAGGAGGCCGAGGCGCGCATCGCGCTCGATGGCATCCTGGCGCTTTATTCGGTCGCCGGCATCGGCCAGGTCCTGGTGATCTTCCGGGGCCGTTTCGCCGGGACTCCCCACTTTGCCGCCGGATCGGAAACCGCCGAGGCGGCGCTGTTCACGCCTTCCGAGATTCCCTGGGACGAGATCGCCTTCCCCACCACCACCTGGGCGCTGCGGGACTGGCTCGCCGGGGGCCGGGGGCCGCTCGGCACGCCCGCCGCCAATCCCCCGGAGGACCCGCGCGGAACGGCCTGGGCCGCGCGCGGGATCGCGGAGGGGGCGGTATGAACGGCCGCCTGGCCGGGGCGGCCTGCCTCCGGGCGTCGCTGGCGCTGCTGCTGCTCGCCGCGGCTCCGGCGGGCAAGAGCAAGGCGCCCGAGCCGGGCTCGTCTCTCGCCTATCCGGCGACGCGTGTCACCCTGCCCACCCCGCCGGAGCCGCCCCCTGCCGTGGCGGCGCAGGAGGAGGGGTTCCGCCCGGCGCCGGTGCCCAATCTCGACGCGGAGGCGCCCCCCGACGATCCCGATGGCAACAAGGCGCACATCCGGCTGGTCCCGAGCCTGTCCAGCAAGACCGAGAGCCGTCCGGGAGAGGGGTATGTGCCCGGTTCGGCCGCCAACTACGATGCCAGCCGCCGCTGGCGTCCCGCTCCCAGCCTCATCCTGAAGGTGCCGTTGCAGTGAGAGACTCCCCGGGCATGTCGGTTTTTTCGAAATGACCGCCCGCCGGGGGCTCGCCATTAACCCGGGCGCAAGCGACGGGGGGGACAATGGGGACGTTTCCATCCCGGAGTCCTGGCATGCCTCGCCGCCCTGCCGTATCCCTCTCTCCCGCTGATTCCCTTCCCGTCCCGGACCCGAAGCCCGAGGAATCGCTGAGGATACTGCTGGGCGAGGAACTCGACCGGCGGATCGGGGAACTCTATCGCTTCGTGGATCGCCGCTTTTCCGAGCTCAGCGTCGAAGTGCACGGGGCGGTGCAGATGATGGATTTCAGCGAGACCAACCTCTCCGGCCAGATCGGTGCGGTGCACGCGCAGATTGCCAGCCTGGTCGCGGCCCCCGTGGAGGCGACCCGCAACTCGGGGCTGGACCTGGAAGCGGTGGTGGAAGCCACCGAATCTGCGGCCGATCGCATCATGGACGCCGCCGAGGCCATCTCCCGGCTGGTCGAGCAGGATCGCCACGACCCCGCCGGGCGGGCCGAGCTGGCCTCGCGGGTGAATGCGATCTTCGAGGCGTGCTCCTTCCAGGATCTCACGGGGCAGCGCATCCGCCGGGCGATCTCCCACCTGCATGGCATCGAGGTGCTCCTGGAGCAGATGATGTCGGTCCCGGCCGGCGAGCCGCCCGTGGCGGAAACCTCCGCCCCTCTGTCGGCCGCCCCTCTGTCGGCTATGGACACGGCCTCCCCTTCCGCCCCCGACCCCGTCTCAGCCAGCACTCCCGACGGAGCCGATCTCGACCAGGCCGAAATCGACCGCCTGCTTGGCTGAGGCGCGGCGTCGGTCGGGGTCAGTTCGTCTTGCGGGCCTTGGCGATGGCCTCCGCCATGTCGCTCTCGGCCATGGCGCCCGAATACAGCTGCGCGCCGATCACGTAGGCCGGCGTGCCTTGGATGCCCAGCTTGTGGGCCAGGGCGAGGTTGGCGCGCAGGCGGTCGGCGATGTCCGCATCGTTCATCTCGCGGCTGATCCGCCCCCAGTCGAGCCCGGCCTTGGTGGCCGAGGCATGCAGCGTGTCCAGGGTGATCTCGGCCGGGCCGGTGAGGACGGCCTCGCGCATCTTGAGGTAGCCGCCCTGCTTCTGGGCGGCGAGCAGCGCCTTGGAGCCGAGCAGGCTGCCCGGCCCGAGGATGGGAATGTCCTTGTAGACGATGCGCAGATTGGGGTCGTGCTTGAGCAGGTTGGCAACCGCGGGGAGCATGCGCCGGCAGTAGGGGCAGCGCGGATCGAAGAATTCCACCACCGTCACGGTGCCCTGCGGGTTGCCCTCGGAGGGGTCGGCGGGGTCGTGGGCCAGGGTCGTGCCGGCCGATTTGATGGCGTTCTGCGCGGCGTCGGCATCGGCCCGCTCGTCGTCCGCCTGGAGCGCGACGATGGCCTCGCGCAGGAGGGTGGGATCGCTCTTGAGCGCCTGACGCACGATCTCGACGATTTCGGCGCGCTGGGCGGGGGAAAAGCCGTCGGCCCGCGCCGGGGCAGGGGCGGCGGCCAGCAGCAGGGTGCCCAGCACGAAGAGCGGGGCGGCCAGGAGGCGATGCATTCGCTCGGAATCCCTTCTGATTTTTGTCTTCACGGCATCGCTGACGTCTCCGGCGCGCAGGCGGAAGGGGCCGGAGGGCAGCAATCTGGCGGCCAGGGCGACGAGGCGCCTGGCAGGCGGACCGGAGCCTTCTACCATGGCT
>CALNAL010000441.1 GCA_937874445.1 uncultured Acetobacteraceae bacterium
GTCCTTTTGCTTCTTTTCCTTCAGGAAAAGAAGACTTCCTTCCCTTGCCTCGCCTCGCCTCGCCTTGCCCTGATCCTTGCCCGCGCAAGAGCGCGGTGTCAGCCGAAGTGGCTCCAGCCCGGGCGTCCCAGGGCCAGGGGGGTGCCATCGGGGCCGAGCACCCGCACCTGTGGCGGGCCGGCCACGAACCGGCCGATGCGGGTCACGCCGCCCAGGCTCGCGGCCGCGGCGCTCAGGGCCGCCTCGGCCGCCTCGGGCACGGCGAGCAGCAGCTCGTAGTCGTCGCCCCCGGTCAGGCACAGCTCCAGCCGCCCTGCCGCGCGGGCCGGGCCGGAGAGCGGCACCCGCCCCGCCTCGATCACGGCGGAGAGTCCGGCGCCGCGGCAGAGGTGGCCGGTGTCCTGCACCAGCCCGTCGGAGACATCCATCGCCGCGTGGGCCAGCCCCACCGCCGCCGCGCCCAGCGCCAGGCGCGGACGGGGCAGATGGTAGCGTCCGGCGAGGAACCCGTCGGGGTCGGCGATCTCGCCGCGCGCGGCCAGCAGGCCGAGGGCGCCGTCGCCGATGGTGCCGCTGACCCACAGCCCGTCGCCCGGCCGCGCGCCGTTGCGCCGCAGCGCCCGCCCCGGCGCCACCGTGCCGAGGATGGTCAGCGACAGGCTGACCGGTCCGGGGGTGGAGGTGGTATCGCCGCCCAGCAGCGCGAGGCCGAACTCGGCCTGGTCGGCGGCGAGCCCGGCGGCGAAGGCGGCGAAGAAGCTCTCCGGCGTGCTGCGCGGCGCCGAGACGGTCATCAGGTAGCCGAGCGGGGCCGCCCCCATGGCGGCCAGGTCGGAGAGGTTGGTGCGCAGCAGCTTGCGGGCCACCAGCCCGGGCGGGTCGGCGGGGAGGAAGTGCACCCCTTCCACCATGGCGTCGGCGGCCACCACCAGCTCGCGTCCGGGCGGCGGGGCGAACACCGCCGCATCGTCGCCGAGGCCGAGCGCCCCGGGCCCGGCGAGCGGACGGAAATGCCGGGCGATCAGCGCGAACTCGGCCGGCAGATCCTCGGAAGACAGATCCGGGAGGGGCAGATCCGGGGGAGGCAGCCCCTCGGCGGACGGGTCGGGCGCCGCGGCATCCGTCATCGCCCTCACTCCGAAGCGGGGAACTCCGCGGGGCGCAGCCGGCGGGCCAGGCGGTCGAGCACGCCGTTGGCCATGCTCGGCTCCTCGCCGTCGAAGAAGCCGTGCGCCACGTCGAGGTATTCGTTGATCACCACGCGGGCGGGCGGGCCGTCGGCGCTCCACAGCTCGGCGGTGCCGGCGCGCAGCAAGGCGCGCAGCACCGGGTCGAGCCGCTCCAGCGGCCACTCGTCCGGCAGCACCGCGGCGATGGCCGGGTCGAGCGTGTCCTGCTGGGCGGTGGCGGTGCGCACGATGGAGGCGAACAGCGGCACATGCGCCTCGGGGATGCGCCCGTCGGCGAAGCTCTCGTCGGCGCTGGTGTCGGCGGGGGCCGCGCCGAAGCGGTGGCGGATGAACTCGTCGATCACCGTCTCGGAGGCGGTGCCGGCCTGCTCGGCCTGGAACAGCGCCTGCACGGCGGCCACCCGCGAGCCGGTGCGCGGCCGGCCACGATGCGGATTCTCCCGATTGGAGCCCTGAGAGGCCATCACGCCGTCTCCAGCCAGCGCAGCGCGGCGATCTGGCGCAGCGCGGCGGCGGCGGCCTCCGCGCCCTTGTTGGGCCCGCCGTCGGTGCGCGCGCGGGCCTCGGCCTGCGCCAGCGTGGCCACCGTCAGCAGCCCGTTGCCCAGGCACAGCGCGTGGTCGAGGGTGACGCGCGTCAGCCCGTCCATGGCCTGGGTGCAGACGTGCACGTAGTGGTCGGTTTCGCCCTTCACCACGCAGCCGAGGGCGACGTAGCCGTCGTACTGCCGTCCGCCGAGGCCGCCCGCGTGCACCGCGAGCCGGATCGCCCCGGCGAGTTCGAGCGCGCCCGACACGTCGAGCACGTCGCAGGTGGCGCCGGCCTCGGCGATCAGCCGGGTGGCGCCGTCGCGCAGGCCGGCCACCACCGCAGCATAGTAGGGGGCGCGCACCACCAGCAGGCGCGGCGGCGGGCCGGCGAGGGTGGGGAC